>JBIKMD010000584.1:0-4221 GCA_044359465.1 Myxococcota bacterium | reverse complement strand
ACGTCTATAGCGGGCCTCCCAATCCCGGCCAGGTGTTCATGCATCCTGAGTACAGGCGCCGCGATCCCAAGCACCGCTACCGCCATGACTTTGCCGTGCTCGTGCTCGATGAAGCGGTGACGGACGTCGCGCCAATGCCGCGGGCAACGGCTGCGACGGGTGGCGAGGCTCTCTACGTGGGCTACGGTCGCACGTCGGTGGGCGATCAAAAAGTCACGACCGGTTACACGGGCGAGCGCAAGAGCACGGCCGAGAGCATCACAAAGATCGACGCGACCAACCTCTGGACCACTGGAGTGGGCGGCGGGTTGTGCTGGGGTGATAGTGGGGGACCCATCATCGATGCGGACTTTGGTACTGTGTATGGTGTGCTCGCCGACTTCGATACCAATTTTTACTGTAACATTGGCAACAAGATGATCTTCAGCTCTGTGGACGGGAATGCCGATCTGCTCGACCGCGCGATCAGCTGCGCCAATTCGGCAGATGTACAAGCGTGCATGAGCGTGGGCTGTAAGTACAGTTGCAAGGATTATGGCTACGCGATGTCTGAGTGCAAAGATGGCTGGCGCTGCGATGGGGCTTGCCTGCAGTACATTGGTGACTGCAAATAAGCGGGAGGGACTCGCGGCCTGGGGTTGAGATCGCGAGATCGAGATCGAGATCGTAGCCGAGTGGCCGTTGCCGGCGTCGGTCTTTCCTTCGAGTTCGAATCCCACTTTATGACATCGCTTGGAGCTCCGTTCCGACTGAGTTGTTTCGACAACGACTGATCGCTCACGGCCACGGCCACGGCTACGAGCTCGGCTAAACGAGCTCGCCCACGCCTACGAGCGGCGCGAAACTCAGCGTGATCGTTGACGCGAGCGTTGACGTGATCGTTGAGGGACTGTGCGTTTTCTCACAGTCCGGAAACCCCTGTCATGATTGAGCTTTTCCGAAAAACAAAGTGGTAAACGACGCAATCCAAAGGCAGCCTTTGTGCTCGGAGGATACTCAATGAAGCGTTCACTCACCCGCGCACTAGTTTTGTTCTCGGGGCTCGCGGCCTGTGCGCCAGCGACCAAACCAGCTGAGACCACGCCCACGGACACGACGCCTCCGGCGGGCACACGACCAGCCGCGCTCACCATCAGCGGCACCTTGCCGGCCAACGAAACCTTTACCTCGATCATCGCTATTGAACAGACAACCGGCGCGCCTGATACGACGAGCTCCGTCGTCGGTGCGGATCGGAAGTTCAGTCTCGTGGTCAAGAGCGGCAAGCACTACTTGCTCTCGGCATCGAACAACGGGCGCATTGTGCGCACCTTTAAATTCAAGACCGATACAGCCGGCACACGGAGCACTGTGATTCGTATCGCCCCAGGCCGTGTGAAGGCGCCAGGTCGAGACGAAGGTCATTCGTCGGCGTACAACGACAGCTTCGATCTTGGCGTGGTTGGTAGCTCAGGTTCTCGCGACCTGCTCCCAGGCAATGAGCCCTGCGAAGCCATGGATGCTGACGACGATGGCCAACATGACTGCGAGGATACGGACGACGACAACGACGGCACCGCCGACGCGACGGACGATGACGAGGATGGCGATGGCGTGCCAGACGCTTCGCAAGATGGCGACTTCGATGACGACGGTCTGAGCGATGAAATCGATGACGACATCGACGGTGACGGCGTGAAGAACGCCGTGGATGCGCAAGACTTCGACAAAGAAAACGATGGTACGGATGACGCTACGGACGATGACTCTGACGGCGACGGCGTCATCAACGCCATGGACCCGGACGATGACAACGACGGCATTCCAGATGCGAGCGATGCCGACCAAAACGGTGATGGCGAAATCGAAGACATCGATGGCGACGGCACGGACAACGATCAGGACACTGACGACGATGGTGACGGCTACGCCGACAATGAAGATAACGACCAAGACAACGACGGCATCGCCGATGCGGACGACCCAGACGTGGACGGCGATGGCATCGATGAAAACATCACGTGCCCAGCGAACTACTCGGAAACGTTCACTGCCTGTTTAACGCTGGAAGGAGAGCTGCAGCTCGAATGCTTCAAGTGCGCTACGCCACCGACGTGCGCGGAGCTCTGTGCGGGCGAGACCAATGAAGCAGCCTGCGTCACCTCGTGCGAAGGTGAGTGCTCGCAGTGTTTGGATGCGAACCCTGCGAATCCAGAAACGTGTGAGGCCGTCTGTTACACTGAACCGCCGCCGCCGTCGCAGTGCATGGGCGAAATCGAGACGACGTGTAATGCCTGCCAAGAGGAGTGCACCGGTCCGGATTGTTTTGCACCGCCGCCGCCACCAGGCCAGCAAGGTGAGGCAGGTCAATGTTACGCCGCGTGCGTCACGAATGAGTGTCCAGATATCTGCACGAGCGGGGAAGAAACGGCGTGCAACGCCTGCCAGGAGACGTGCACGGCCGACAACTGCTTCGAAGCGCCAGTCGAGGGCGTGAGCGAAGGTGGTGCGTGCTTCACCTCATGCGTCGTTGCAAACTGCCCAGACGTTTGCACGACGAGTGAGCAAACCGCGTGCACTGATTGTTATTTGGAACCAGGCGCGGTGCCTGCGGTTTGTGATGAGCTGTGCGCGCGTTCGCAATGCGATCCTCAGCCGCAATAAACACTCAATCACCTTAAACTTCCGCTTCACGCACTTCTCCACGCAACAAATGCCTTGAACTGTCGATAAAACGGCAGGAAAAGGCACCCATGCGTCTCATCGCACTCTCATTGCTGGTTTTGAACGCCTGCGCGGTGACCACTGGGGCACGCCAGACCGCCACGCCTGTCGCTGAACCATGCGACGCGCGTGATGCTCACGCCGTGCGCTTGCGCCTGTGCCGCTCTGATATTCTGCGAGCACTCACCGCGCAGATCCCTGCGATCCAAGCCTGCCTCTCGGCTGTCTCCACCGAGATGGCGTTTGACGACACGGACGCAGCGGAGCCCCCTGCTTCGGACGAAATGAACTTTGCGGCCGAAGAAGCCCCACCAGCGAGTCAGCCTGCCGGCTTTCAATACGATTTGGCATCCCTCATTAGTGAAGACCCAGTGTTCATCTACGACATCGCGCCAGATGGCTCGATCTCAGACCTAGACGTGGAAAAGGGGACCTTCGTCCCGCGTCCAGTGCTCGACTGTGCACGCCGCGCGCTGCGCGATTGGACTTTCGAGCCAACCGTTGCAGGGGTGGATGCCGTGCGCTTCGTGGTTCCCTCCGAAAGCTCGCTCACGCGCCGCTGAGGTCTTGCTGAGCGAAGTGGCGCTGACGCCGACTTCCTGACACCCTGCAGCCATGCGCTTGCTTCGTTACAGATGGGCTGCGTTCGCGGTCATTCTCTTTGTGATCGAGTGTCTCATTGCGACGGTGTGGCGCAGGGTTCCTTTCGTGCGCGCAGACCTTGGTGACTTCCTCGTCGTGATTCTGCTCTATGCGATGGCCAAAGCGTTGCGCCCGTTTCGCGCCACACCACTCGCACTAGGGATCTTTGCATTCTCCGTTTGTGTCGAGTGCGCGCAGGGGATTGGTCTTGCAGACCGTCTGGGGTTTGCGCGCGGCAGCATTCCAAGCATCATCATCGGTACCACCTTCCAGTGGTCGGATATTCTCATGTACGGCACGGGCTGCCTGGCCGCATGGGTGATCGATCGGCCGGGGCGTCAGCTTAGCCGAACATGACTGGCGGCGGCGGCAAGGGCACGGGTGTGGGCGTTGTTGGAGGGCAGGTGAAAAGACCGGCGGCAAGCATCGCTGCAATGAGGAAAGACCAGCGCGAGGGAACGGTGGAATTGTTCATGGCAGGCGCTCTAACGCGCCTCACCCAGATTCCAAAAATCTTGGCGTACGAATTTCAGCGTCACCCATTTCTGCACAACAAAGGTCGAAGTGGCTCCCATCCGCCCTTATGATTTGCGCATGCGGCGGATCCCGTGGCGTCTGATTCCGTTGCAGCCATCAGGTGTGCTGCTGCTCGCGCTTGCGCTCGGCGCCGCGCTCTCTTTTGCACCACGAGAAGTGGATTCCGTAGCTTACGCCGCAGCGCTCACCTTGCTCGTCTTGCTGGCGCTTTGTTTCGTGAACACCGGGCTTGCAACGCTCGTGTTGCATCGAAAGCTTCGGCGCCTGCGCAGCGAGCCGCTCACGGACGCACAGGTGGGCGTAGCGTCACGCACCGGCTTTAGTGTGCCGAACCTCGGG
>JBIKMD010000583.1:0-4223 GCA_044359465.1 Myxococcota bacterium | reverse complement strand
CTGACGCGATCTTGTTTGGCAAAATCGACGGCGTGCCGCTTGCCTTTCTGCCTCGCCATGGTCGCGGACATCGTATTCCGCCGCATGAAATCAATTTTCGGGCGAACCTGTATGCGATGAAACTAGTTGGCTGCGACCGCGTTCTGAGTGTGAGCGCCGTAGGTTCCATGAAAGAGGCGATAGTGCCTGGACACGTGGTCGTCGTGGATCAGTTCATTGATCGCACGCGGCACCGGCCTGCCAGCTTCTTCACCACTGGCCTAGTTGGGCACGTTGGCCTTGCCGATCCTGTTTGCGGAGAGCTGGCGAATGCGCTGCACACCGCAGCCACGGCCTGCGCTGTGACCTCGCACAAGGGCGGCACTTACGTCTGTGTGGAAGGCCCGCAGTTTTCTACACGCGCAGAGTCGCTGGAGTTTCGCGCGCTCGGCGTGAGCGTCATCGGTATGACGAACGCGCCCGAATACAAGCTCGCGCGTGAAGCGGGGCTTTGTTACGCGACGCTAGCGCTCGCAACCGATTATGACTGTTGGCACGAAGGTCACGATGCAGTGACCGTTGACGCCGTCATTGCAGTGCTGAAGCAGAATGTTGCGAACGCGCAGCGCATCGTCAAAGCACTGGCTCTGAGTCTCGGTAAACCAACGTGTGCTTGTCACGCCGCAGGGAAAACTTCGCTGATCACGCATGAGCATGCACGCGATGTTGCGGTTGTGCAGCGGCTACGCGCGTTGTTCTAGGTACGAACGTTAGGCGTGTGCGTGCCGAGCGGCCTCTGGCTGCATGCCTGTTTGTTCAATGCGTTTCACCAGTATTTTGAGGGTTTCTAAGCAATCCGGTGCCTCTTTGCTGGCCCACGCGAAGACCGAGTCCATGCTCCCGACGGACTGCAGTCTAAAGAACGGCGGCTTTCCTTGCATCCAAGAGATGGCCGTCATCACGCCTCGGGCAATAGGGGAGCGCGTCACGTAAAAGAAATGGTAGAGCGCGTTGCCGTGCCCTCGGCGAAGATTTGCCAGCGCTTTGCGTTGGGCGTATGTAGGCGGACTACATTCGGATCCTACAATGTTCACGTGTATGACGGGGCCTGGTGGTGTGAGCCTCAGCTCATCCGAGAACGCGCGCATTGCGACTGTTGCTTGCGCGAAGTCTTCATCTGTCAGGACACGTCCTGACCAAGACCACACGATGAGACGGTGGCCGACATTCGTTTCGCTCCGGAACATGAAAGAGATGTCGAAGAATCGGCGCCTTCGTTAAGCGCGTCGTCGACGCAGGGCGAGCAGAAGAAGTATGGCCAAACCTGCGACGGGCGTATTGTCGCTTGCGGCATTGCAGCCCTTTGCTCTCACGGTGCCTGCCGCAACTGGCAAATCTGGTGTTGTTGGCTCCGCGACAAGCGCTGGGAGGCCAGTAGCGGGCGACTCGGCGGTGACAACAGGCGTCGCAACTGGCGCCGGAGGTACCACTGCGTCGCTTGGTGGATCCAGAACCGGATCGAGTGGCGTATCGTCGTCGACGATTGTCGCACGGACGGAGTGGGTCGTGCCCAGCGCATCCGTCAACTGCAGCGAGAAGTCCTCTTCATCGCTTTCAATGACGCCGTCACCAATGATGGCCACGGGAAGCTGTGCAAAGCTTTGACCTGGCGCAAAGGACAAAATTGCCGGCGCAATCACACGGTAGTCGAGATCCTGTGTGGCGGTGCCGTCGATAAAGGCGACCTGGAAGTCGAGCTGACTTTGCGGCGCTTCGTCTAGCGTGATGAGGAACAGCGCCGAGATCTCGCCGTCTTGACCTTCCGTCACACGGAGCTCGTCCATGCTGAGCACGGGTGTGCGCTCGTCGTTCAGGATCAGGCCTTCCGCGCTGACAGTGCTGCCGTTTCCGCTGACCGTGAGTGTGAACGACTCGTCTGTTTCGAGTGCCGTGTCGCCGTGTACCGTTGAGTGGATAAGCAGGCTGAGTGCCGCCGCCGGAAATACGATCTGCACCGGCGCGTCGTAGTCGGTGCCGACGGTTGCAGTGCCAGCACCGGCACTCACCGTGTAACTGAGGTCCGAGATGTAGCCGTTCGGGCGCGTCAAGGTGAACGTCAAATCGACATCGCCGCCGTCTCCCTCAGCAATCTGGGCGCCGGTCAACGTGACTGCGGGGGCTGGCGGCGGCGGTGTGGCATCGTCATCGGCGATGGTGCCTTGCGCCGTGTCGTCAGCGAAGGTCGCGCCGCTCGCAGCACTCAGCTTCAGTAGGAACTTCTCGTCGATCTCATCTTGCGTGTCGCCAACGAGCGGAACCGTGATGCTGATGCTCGCAGTATTTGCTGCGATCGTTTGTGTCGTCTTCACTAGGGTGTTGTAGTCAACGCCTGGTGCTGCTGCATCAGGTGCTGCGGGCAAGCCTTGTGTTTCTGCCGCGAAGCTGATGGCCAAATTGCTCGTAGGCGTGACGGTCACCGTGAATGTGATCGTGCGTTCGCCGTTACTGTTTCCCTCGAGCGCCGCAACATCTGCGACGGCGATGCGGGGCGTCACTGAAAGGAGATGCGTTGCGGTGTTGTTGGCCGCGTCATCATGACACGCTCCGCTGCGCACCGAGGCGGTCGACGAAAGCTGGCCCCCCTTGTTCGCTTGCAGCGTGAAGCTGAACGGTGTGGTGGTTGCCACTGCGATCTGAGGGAGCGCGCAGGTGATCACCTGACCCGAAATCGAGCAGCCAGCAGGCAACGCAGCCGCTGGTGATTTCACAATGCCTGCTGCCAAGGTCAACAACAGTTTGGCGCCTGATGGCACCTGCTCCGGGCCAGCGTTGGAAACGGTGGCGGTATAAGTAAAATCCGTGTTCGCAGCGATAGCAGCCGTCGGCCCAGCGAGCGCAACGCCGTAGTCCGCGTTCATCATCTCGACTGCGCCCTTGTCGCGCAGCAAGCGTGTTGGGCGAGCGAAGCCGCGTTGGTCGATGCCCACACACTTGCTGAGAGAGAATGCGTCACTTTCGACGCACGCTGTATCGATCGCGGGACTCGTGCCGCAGGTCAAAGCGTGCGTAAGGGTGGTGCCCCCATTGTTCGCCAGCGCGAGGAGCTGCGCATCGGCTTCGAGATCGCTCGTTTTGAGCGTCATGTTGCAGCCGGTGAGCGTCGAGAGCAGGTTCGAACCGAGCGAATTGATCTTTGAGCCGGTGCAGTTTGGTCCGGTGCCTTTGGCGGTATTCCCTGCGAAAATCACGTTGGCAAAATCGACGATTCCGCTGAGTGTTGACGTCTTGTTGAACAAACCGCCGCCATCGCCGTCTGCACTGTTATTGGCGACCGTCGTTTGCGCAAGCTCAGCGCCGGCGGCCGAGTCTGTACGCGGATTGATGACGGTGATGCCGCCGCCATCGACTCCCGCGTGGTTGGTGCTGATGGTTGTGCCAAAGGTTCGGAGCTGCGCTGCGATCTGGCTAAAAATCGCGCCACCCGAACCGCTGGCGCTATTGCGGCTCAGCGTGCTGCCATGCACCGTGACGCCCCCGCTGCCACTGAGGAACAGGGCGCCGCCGTCGGCCGCATTGTTCGCATCGAAGGTCGTGTTTCTGATCGTCAGTGTTCCGCCGTCTTTGTAGATCGCTCCACCTTTGGTGGCGCTACTCGACGTGAAGCGGCAATCCTCGAGAGTGAGGTCGAAAGCAGCGCTCTCAATGTAGATTACGCCGCCGAGACCGGGATGCGGCGAGTAGGGTGGGAGTGTGGGCTTCTGCGGATCCATCGCTTTGCGCGGGTCGCCGCCGTGGCCGCTCTTGAAGGTGATGGTGCGAAGCGTGAGTGACTGCACCCCGCCAGTACCGTCGAAGGAAAAAATCTTTTGGTTGCCGTTGATGGCGCCACTGATCACGCTTGTGCCGCCAGCTTGACCTTGGATGACCGTCGGGCGTGCCGCTACGCTGATGAGACCGCGGCTCAAGGCGATGGTGCCAGCCGGCAGGGTCACGGTGTAGCTGTTCGTCGTATCTTCATTCGCGACTCGCACCGCTTGGCGCAGCGAACAATCACTGCTGGCGGCAGTGCAAAAGTCGCCAATGGGTCCCGTCGCGAGCGGGTCGTCGAGCCGGTCGACGTCAATCGTCTTCGCCGCGAATGCTAGAGTGGGAAGCGAGCAGAGCGTGAAGGCAAGCAGTGTACGCATCATGAATGGCTTCCAGAGCAAGGATCGTTCCTGCTGAAATGTGCTTTGTTTTCGGGG
>JBIKMD010000582.1:0-4227 GCA_044359465.1 Myxococcota bacterium | reverse complement strand
CCGAGAAACGCGCGGGCATCTTCACATTCCGGCGCTTCTTCGCGGGGCATCCGCACTTCCGGGTCGAGCAGCTCGAGCCAGTGTTTGAGCTCACTCTGCTGATTGCTGATGATGATGTCAGGTGCGCTGATACGTACGAGCGCCGCAAGCCGCATGGCCATAGCGCAAAGGTTTGCGAGCGCACCCGCACGAACGACGGCGCCTTCTTTGGGGATGAGCGCATGCAACTCGTCGAATGCGTGGAGATCACGTTCGAGCACCGCGTATGCCTGAGTACTCACCTTCGTCGTTTGCTCAGCGAACAATCTTTGTTTTCGCGTCCAAGCATCATCGAGCACGGCGCGTTGCAACTTGGCATCCACGAGTGCTGCGTTGATCCGATCAATCCACTTGGCCTCGATGACGCAGGCAATGTGCTCGGCGCGCGAGTCGGACAACTCCGCCGCCAGATCGATCAACGCCACTTGCACGACTAGCTGTTTCTCTTTTTTGGCGAGTGCTGGAAGATCAACAGCACTGATGAGATCCTGGACCTCGCAATCGTCGAAATCAGGATGCGACTCAAAGACAATGAGCTCGCTGAGTACATTCACCGCTGCAAGCCGCACCCATTTGTTCTCGCTTTCGAGGCACGACAGAATCGTTGGCACTGCCAGCCTAGAGGCCGGGTACAAGACGCCGGCGCCGTTGTCTGCAATGACCTCGAGCACGGCTTCGGCTGCCTCATCTGCCTCCAGCTGAGTCGTGATGTCTCTGAGCCCTTCGAGCGCGGGCGCCACGCTTGCGCCATCGTACTCAGGCGGACCAGGTACTTTTTTCCAATTCAAGTTCATGAGCTCTCTCTTTGCCTGTGTAGCTAGGGCTTCACGCGTTCGATTTGGTGTTTGCTCGCGAACGCCCGCGCGGCGTCTATCGACTCGAACGTTTCGAGCACGTCATACACGCGGCTCACGCCATCCAGTTCAACTGTGGGTCTAGCATAGACTTGCGCGTTGTAAGGGCAAACATCGATCAACTTGGGCCGTGCCGGCTTGGCGGCAGCGGCATCGCACTTCTCGCACCGGCCCGCACCGCGCGCGCAATGCAGATCTTTGATGGTCACGATTGCCAGGCAGCCAGGCCCACGCTCGTCGAAGCTACGGAGCGTCTTTCCTGCTTCCGCTTTTTCGTGCACGGCGAACACCGCGAACGTATCCGTCGCGCTAAACCGCCCAGCCAAATACACGACGACGCGTTTCTCTTGTTTGGCGAGTGAGCGAAGCCGGTCATTGAGCGCAACACCAAGTGCGCTGTCGTCGAGGTGCAGCCGCTTCGGTGGTTGCGTAGCCACATCCCCTACGGCGGCCTGTTTCACTTGCGACAACTCGCCCAGCCAAAGCGTAAACGGCAGCTTCAAGAGACGCTTGTTCCCCGTGAGCCACCCCGCAAAAGCCGCATCCTCCACCGCCGGACCCGCCGCAAAAATGGGCGCCACCGCATCCTGCTTCAACATCTGCCCCCCAGCCGCCATCATCATTAAGAACGCCAGCATTCCATACCTTCGACAATAAAGGGGTCAGGCACCATGATTTTGTTCAACTATTGGACACTGCCGCCCGTGTACAACTTCTGGACAAAATTAAAGGGACCTACCCCCTTAATTTTGCCTGGGTGTCCCTTGTGTTCGAGGGCGCTTCGTACCTAGCGATTTGTCCTCAATAGAAGGAGACGAAGATGGCAGAAACCTTTCGTAAAGTTGCGGTCCTGGGCGCTGGCGTCATGGGATCCGGTATCGCTGCTCATGTGGCCAATGCGGGTATTCCCGTGCTGCTACTCGATATCGTTCCACCGAACATCGCTGAGGCAGACAAGAATAAGAAGGCAGCGCGTAATGCGTTCGCTTCTGGCTCGCTCGAGAAGGCGTTGAAACAAAAACCCGCGCCATTTTTTCATGCGCGCAACGCTGAGCTCATCGAAGTTGGCAACCTAGAAGATGACCTCGCCCGCATTGCTGAATGCGATTGGGTCGTAGAAGTCGTCAAAGAAGATCTCGGCGTGAAAAAAGCGCTCTTCGAGAAGATCGACAAGGTGCGCAAACCCGGCACGCTCGTGACCTCGAACACCTCAGGCATTCCCCTCGCCAAGTTGATCGAAGGCCGCTCGGACGACTTCCGTAAGAATTTCTTCATCACGCACTTCTTCAATCCCGTGCGCTACATGAAGCTGCTCGAGCTCGTGACCGGCCCTGAGACTGACCAGCACGCCGTCACCAAGTTCCACACCTTCGGCGAAGAAAAACTCGGCAAAGGCATTGTCTACGGCAAAGACACGCCCAACTTCGTGGCGAACCGTATTGGCATTTTTGCCATGATGTTCTCGATCCACGAAATGATGCGCCAAGGCCTCACCATCGAAGAAGTGGACGCCATCGTTGGCACGCCGCTCGGACGTCCGCGTAGCGCCGCCTTCCGCACAGCAGACATCGTTGGCCTCGACACCTTCGTGCACGTCGCGCAAAACTGCTACGACTTGCTCCCGAACGATACGCAGCGCGACACGTTCAAGATTCCCGAGTTCCTGCAGAAGCTGATTGCGTCCGGCAAGCTCGGTGACAAAACCAAGGGCGGCTTCTACGAGAAAACCAAAGACGGTCTCACCGCCCTCGATTGGAAGAGCGGCACCTGGAAACCTCAAGAGAAGATCCGCATCGATTCACTCGGTGCGGCAAAGAACACCGAAGATCTGTCGGCGCGCATGAAGCTCGTCGTCAACGCGGACGACAAAGCCGGCAAGTTCGCCTGGCCAGTCATGGCGCAAACGCTGATCTACTCGGCCGAACGCCTGGGCGAAATCGCTGACGACGTTCGCGCGATCGATCAGGGCATGCAGTGGGGCTTCAACTGGGAAATGGGACCCTTCCAATCCTGGGACGCCATTGGCGTCGCTGAGTCCGTCGAACGCATGAAGAAAGACGGCCTCAAAGTTCCAGGCTGGGTGAGCGAGATGCTCGGCCGCGGCATCAAGAGCTTCTACAAGACAGAAGGCGGCAAAGCCTTCTTCTATGACCAAAAGAAGCAAGCGTACGCAGAAATCGCGCAGAAACCGCGTGAGCTGAAATACGCGACGCTCAAAGCGGACAAGAAGAAGATCGTCAAAGAGAACGACGGCGCATCCCTCGTAGACCTGGGTGATGGCGTACTCGGTCTCGAGTTCCACACCAAGATGAACGCACTCGATGCAGACATCATTGGGCTCATGAACGACGGCCTCGATGAAGCGGAGAAGAATTGGAAAGCGCTCGTCGTTGCAAACGATGGCGACAATTTCTCCGCTGGTGCCAACCTGATGCTGATCTTCCTCGAAGCTCAGCAAAAGAACTGGGATGGCATCCGTAACATGGTCAAAGGCCTGCAAGCCTCGGCCATGCGCATGCGCCAGAGCAACATCCCCGTCGTCGCTGCGCCGTTCCAAATGGCGCTCGGCGGCGGCGGCGAAGTGGCCATGGCTGCAGACGCAATCCGCGCGCACGGCGAGCTCTACATGGGCCTCGTCGAAGTGGGTGTGGGTCTCATTCCAGCCGGCAGCGGCACCAAAGAGCTCTTGTTCCGCACGGTCGAGCGCATTCCAGAAGGTCTCGATGTCGACCTCCTGCCGTATGTTGGCAAGGCCTTCGAAGCGATCGCCATGGCCAAGGTCTCCATGAGCGCAGAAGAAGCGCGCTCGATTGGTTTCCTCAACCAACGCGATGGCATCAGCATGCACCGCGATCACTTGCTCCATGACGCCAAACAAACGGCGCTTGGGCTGGCCAATGCGGGTTACCGCCGGCCGTCGCCACGCAAAGTGAAAGTACTCGGGCGTCCAGGTTACGCGGCGCTGAAGACGATGGTGAACAACCTCGTCGACACGGGCCGCGCGTCCGAACACGATGGCAAGATTGCAGGCCACGTGGCGAACATCCTCACGGGTGGCAGCGCCGCGCCGGGTTCGTTCGTCACAGAGCAGCACATTTTGGATCTCGAGTGCGAGGCATTCCTCTCACTCGTCGGCGAAGAGAAGTCGATCGCACGCATCCAAGCCATGCTGAGCACAGGAAAACCGCTGCGTAACTAAGCGTAACGATTGTCGTCTTTGATGCGCAGGAATGGCCACGAATGACCTTTATGGTGGTGGAAGGAGACCGACTGCTTTTTCGCCTGGAGCAAGGTCCGGGAACACTGCGGTCGGCATCTAAAAAGAATCCGCAGG
>JBIKMD010000581.1:0-4238 GCA_044359465.1 Myxococcota bacterium | reverse complement strand
CGCATCAGGCTGTTCAAGACGCATGGGTTTAAGCTCCTGTGGTCAGATAACGGTATAGGTCGCTCGAAGCTCAGCCGCAACCAGGTCATACCACGCCGACTTCGCTGCGCTTACACTGCACACATGAACTGAACATTAAGATACTTTCATCAAACAGCATCCTAGCTAGAGAACCATCCCCTCAGCACGATACTCAAACGGCATGAACCGACTTTCGTTGTTGTTGGTCGCGGTCACGACTTTTGGCGGATGTAAACACGACCCCCACGTCGAGGAGGAGAAAGGAAAGCTCCTAGTCACTAATCCCCTGCGCAAATCCACCGAGCTCACGCGCGACTACGTAGGCCAGGTTCGTGCGATTCAGCACATTGAGGTGCGCGCGTTAGAACGAGGGTACCTACAAGGCATCTTCGTCGATGAAGGCCAGACCGTGCAGAAGGGCCACAAGATGTTTCAGATCATGCCCATGCTTGCGCAGGCCGAAGTGCAGAAGTCGCAGGCCGAGGCTGAGCGCTCAGAGATCGAATACAGCAACACAAAGACGCTCGCGGAGAGGAACATCGTATCGCCAAACGAGCTCGCGCTGGCAAAGGCAAACCTCAACAAGGCAAACGCGCAGCTCTCACTCGCGACAACGCACAAAGGTCTCACCGAGCTGCACGCGCCGTTCACCGGCATCATGGGCCGCTTTCAGGCGCGGCTTGGGAGCCTGATCGATGAAGGTGATTTGCTCACGACGCTCTCTGACAACTCTACTATCTGGGTGTACTTCAACGTCGCCGAGGCTGAGTACCTAAAATACAAAGCCGAGGTGCACGGCAAAACGCCGCAGCCCGTAAAGCTCGTCATGGCCAACGGTGAGACGTTCGTTCATCCCGGCGAAGTCAAAGCGATTGAAGCGGACTTCAACAACGAGACTGGAACCATCGCATTCCGCGCGACTTTCCCGAATCCAGAAGGGCTACTTAGGCACGGGCAGACCGGGAAAATCCAGATGCGTACCACCGTCGACAACGCGCTGATCATTCCGCAAAAAGCGACTTTCGACGTGCTCGACAACAAGTTCGTGTTTGTCGTGGACGAAAAGAACATCGTGCATTCGCGACGCATCTCAGTGTCTGCAGAGCTGCCGCAGGTGTTCATCGTCTCACAGGGCCTCGATGAGAAAGACACCATCTTGCTCGATGGCCTGCGTAAGGTGCGTGATGGCAGTGTGATCAATCCGCACTACGAGAAACCGGCAGAGATTCTGTCGCATCTCGAGGTGGCTGCCGAATGAACACCCCATCACCAAAAAAAGAAGAGAAGAACACAGGACTCACCGAGCGTTTCATCCATCGGCCGGTGCTCGCCATCGTGCTGTCGATCGTGCTCGTATTCTTGGGTCTGCTCGCCATGCGATCGCGTCCGGTCTCACAGTTCCCAGAAATCTCACCACCGCGTGTGATGGTTTCGCTGGCGTATCCTGGTGCAAGCGCGGATGTGCTCGTCAAGTCATCACTCATCACGCTCGAGCGCGCGATCAACGGCGTGCAAGGCATGAGTTACATCATCTCGGATGCGACCAGCGCAGGCGAAGCCGTCATCCAGGTGATCTTTCAGCTCGGCACGGATCCGAATGAAGCGCTCGGGAACGTGAAGAACCGCGTCGACCAGGTGATGAGCCGCTTGCCGGCGCTCGTGGCGCTCGAAGGCGTGGTCGTGAATCCAGTGCAGCCGAGCATGTTGATGTACGTCAACCTGTTCAGCACCGAAAAGAGCGCGGACCAAAAGTTTCTCTACAACTTTGCCAACGTGAATCTCATCCCCGAGCTTCAGCGCATCAAAGGCATTGGTCAAACACGCATCCTTGGCTCGCGCGCGTTTGCCATGCGCGTCTGGCTCAATCTCGATCGTATGCGTGCCTACAATGTCTCCACTGACGAAGTGATGGACGCCATCAGCGAGCAGAGTGTGATCGGCCGACCGGGACGCCTCGGCCAAGCCACCGGCAAAACCGCGCAAGCGCTCGAGTATGTGCTCGTTTACCAAGGTCGCTACGACAAACCCGAACAATACGAGAACATCGTCATTCGCGCCAAAGCCGAAGGCGAGCTGCTGCGACTCAAAGACATTGCCACGGTGGAGCTGGGCAGCGAGTTCTTCGATATCTATTCGAACATCGATGGCAAACCCTCTGCCGCCATCGTGCTCAAACAGACCTACGGAAGCAATGCGAGCGTTGTCATTGAGAACGTCAAGAAGAAGCTCGACGAGCTCAAGGCAACCTCGTTCCCAGCGGGCATGGACTACGAGATCAGCTACGACGTGTCTGCATTCCTCGACGCGTCGATTGAAAAAGTCATTCACACCCTAGGCGAGGCCTTCATTTTGGTGGCGCTCGTCGTGTTCATCTTTTTGGGTGATTGGCGCTCCACCCTCATTCCAACACTCGCCGTGCCGGTCTCGCTCGTCGGCTCGTTCATGTTCATGCAAGCGTTCGACATCACCATCAATCTCATTACCCTGTTCGCGTTGGTGCTCGCGATTGGTGTGGTGGTAGACGATGCCATTGTCGTAGTGGAAGCCGTGCATGCCAAGATGGCCGAGGCGCACTGCTCACCTTATAGCGCGGTCAAAAGTGTGCTCGGCGAGATCAGCGGCGCGGTCATTGCGATTACCGTGTTGATGACAGCGGTGTTCGTGCCTGTGGCTTTCATGACTGGACCTGTTGGGGTTTTCTACCGGCAGTTCGCTATCACCATGGCATCGTCGATCGTCATCTCCGGCATTGTGGCGCTGACGCTCACGCCTGTGCTCTGCGCGATGATTCTAAAGAACACGCACGGTCAGGTAAAACGTCGCACACCCATTAGTGTGTTCCTCGCGTGGTTCAACCGGCACTTCGATCGTTTGACTGGCCGCTACGTGTCTTTGCTCACGCTCATCGTCAATCGGCGCGTGGTGACCTTTGGCATGCTCGCGTTCTTTGGCCTTGGCATTGTGGGTGTAAACGAGATTCTTCCGGCCGGCTTCGTACCAAACGAAGACCAAGGGATGATCTATGCGATCATCCAGACGCCGCCCGGCACCACACTCGAACGCACGAACGACATTTCGCGCGACCTGCAGCGCATTGCGCAATCGGTAGACGGCGTCGCGTCCGTGTCATCACTCGCCGGTTATGAGGTGCTGACCGAAGGCCGCGGTTCCAACGCAGGAACGTGTCTGATCAATTTGAAGACGTGGTCTGAGCGCAAGCACACGGTGACGCAGATCATCGAAGAGCTAGAAGAGAAAGCCAAAGACATTGGAGCGACGGTGGAGTTCTTCGAGCCGCCCGCAGTTCCCGGTTATGGCGCAGCTGGCGGCTTCTCGCTGCGACTCTTGGATAAGACGAACGACACCGACTACCAGGCCTTCGATCGCATCAACAAAACGTTCATGGACGACCTGGCAAAGCGCCCAGAGCTCACCGGTTTGTTCACCTTCTTTGCTGCGAACTATCCGCAATACGAGCTGGTCGTCGATCCTGCGCTGGCTAAGCAAAAAGGCGTGTCGATCAAGAAGGCGATGGAGAACCTCGATATCTTGATCGGCAGCACTTACGAACAAGGGTTCATTCGCTTCAACAACTTCTTCAAGGTGTACACGCAAGCAGCGCCGGAGTTCCGCCGGATGCCAACCGACCTGCTGCAGTTTTACGTGAAGAACGACCGCGACGAGATGGTGCCCTACTCCGCCTTCATGACCATGAAGAAAACGCAGGGCCCGAACGAAATCACGCGTTACAACTTGTACAACTCGTCGGCGATTCGCGGCGAACCCGCCAAAGGCTACACGAGCGGGCAAGCGATCGCGGCCGTCAAAGCGGTTGCGGCTGCCACCTTACCGCGCGGCTATGACATTGCGTGGGAGGGCTTGTCTTTCGACGAGGCACAGCGCGGAAACGAAGCGCTCTTCATCTTCATCATCGTGCTGGCGTTCGTCTACTTGGTGCTTGCGGCGCAGTACGAGAGCTTCATCATTCCGCTCGCTGTCGTGTTGTCGCTTCCTGCCGGCGTGTTCGGCTCGTTCTTGCTCCTCGAGCTCATGGGGCTCGCCAATGACATTTACGCTCAGCTCGGGCTCGTCATGCTCGTAGGCTTACTCGGAAAAAACGCCGTCTTGATCGTCGAGTTTGCTGTGCAGAAGCATGAGCAAGGCTTTACGGTGTTCGAAGCAGCCATAGAGGGTGCCAAGGTACGTTTTCGCCCCAT
>JBIKMD010000580.1:0-4240 GCA_044359465.1 Myxococcota bacterium | reverse complement strand
CGCGCACGGTTCGAAGTGCAGATCTTCGCTTCGTTCTAGGCGCTGCGAGATGAATTTCCCAAGGACCACCGTCGATGCCTTCATGTACGCAGTGGCGAGCACGGCGCGGCGCTTGTAGTCGTCGCCTGTGTCATTGCGATCGCGTTCGAAGACGGCCATGATCGCATCACCCATCGTTTTGTCGATCGTGCCTTGGAAGGTGCGCACAATTTCGATGAACAAGTAAAAGTAACTGTTGATCATGCGCACGACCTCTTGAGCGGTGCGCCTGTTAGACATCGCCGTGTAGCCTCGCATGTCTCCAAATACGACGGCCACCTCCTGCAAGCGTCCGCCTGGCTTGGCGAGCGAAGGGTCCGTGAGCAAACGGTCGACGATGGACTGATCCAAGTAGTGGAAGAACAGCTCTACTTGATCGCTCATGCGGTTGAAGGCGCGCGCCAGATCACCGAGCTCGTCTTTGCGTTCGCTCGGAAGGCGCTGGTTGAATTGGCCCTTGGTCTGCAGGTCGAGCACCTGCTGCATGTCGCCCAAGATCTTGAGCTCGCGCCGCGTGAGAATGAGACCGCCCACCGTGATGATCAGACCCGTCATGATGGCGATAGCGACAGCAAATTGGGTCGCTTGTTTGCGGGTTTCTTCAATCGATTTGCGACTGAGGGTGAGAACCAGCGCGCCAAGTGGCACGTCGCCGTACTTCATGGGCGCGATGAAGCCGAACACCCGTTCGCTGCTGGTTTCACTGTCCGTGATGGACGGTGGCAATCGCTGCACATCCGGTGGCTCGAGGTCTTTCTCCTCCAAGCGGAAGTCTGCGTAGGGTTGACCAATATCTTCCTGGGTCTTGGCCGCGACGACGATTTTTTTATGGTTGACGACGGTCACGTCCACCACGTCGCTGTCGCCGAGTAATGTATTGACAGCGAACTGCAGCTTGCTTTTGTCACCTGCGAGCAAAAGCGGCGCGTGCGCAACGGAAAAGTTCTTCGCTAGCGCCAAACCGCGTTTGGTGATTTCTTGTTCGAGCGAACGTGTTGATTGCACCGTCAGCACGCCGGTGAGCACGCCCCCTGTGAGTGCAACCGTGGCCACAATGAAGAGCGGATATTTGAGCGTTAACTTCACTCATAAGATGGATAGCCCCTAAGCGGGGTGGGTTCGAACTTTCTGACGTTGTTTCGAAATCGCCCACGCAAACGAGCTAACTGACGCGGTCCAGAACGCTCACCTCCGGTTTAGCCCCTAAGGCTGAGGCTCTCGCTAAACGCGTTCAGAACCTCTTTGCTAAACACTTCCGGTTGCAGCAGGTCGTCCCGTAGAAAAGGTGAAAGGTCGAGCGCGAAGTCCATCGCTCTGACACTTTCGCTCTTGTTCGGTTCACCGAAGGTCGCGTTCGCGCGCTTGCGCCCAAGCGACGCTACATCAAAACGTTTGCCTCCACTCAGCTGCGAGGCAAACACGGCAATGAGGGCTTGGCCAAGCGCTTCATAGCCTGTCACGTCCAGCTCAACGCGGTACTGTTTTGGGAGCCAGTCGAGGCTTCGCCACACTTCGCAGCCATAGACCGCACGCGGCCTCGCTGCGGCGGGAACTGTATGCAATGCCGCAAGCAAATGCAGCGTCACCGCGACGTGGGTTGCATGCGCGTCAAAGAGGTTGTGCGTGTACACGACCTCTGGTTGGGTCCGCGTAAGAATGTTCGCTAGCTCGGCGACTAGCGCCGCATCTAACGTTCCTTTGATGGCTGCGCTTCTTCGGCCCAGTGACAAGACCGCTGAATACGCACCTAGTTCGGCCGCCTCTTTCTGCTCGCGCCAGCGCAAGTCCACCATTTGATCGTCGCTGAGCGTGGCAAAAGCGCCGGCCCGCTCACTACCGCGACCGTCGGTGACACTGACACCGGTGAACCACTTTTTCTCCGTCGCAAAACAGGCCCCAATCCCGTGGAGGGCCATGATTTCGAGATCGTCTGGATGAGCGCCCACGCCGAGGTGCGTCGTTCGAGCGAGCGCTGCTGACTCAGCCGATCCATCTGGCACGAACAGCATGACTTTCTATTTCCACGGTCGCTTGCCGAAAGAAAGGGCGCGCTACTCAGGTGCGATCAACCCGCACGCTATGATGCCACCCGCGTCGCCCTCTGGTTGGGTTTTAAAATCGTCGAAGCGCTCGTGAACCACCAAGACGCGTCCGAGCAGGCCGCTCGGACCGTTGTCGAGCTTGGCATGGGCTTTGATGAGAGAGACGACTGCTTGGCCGCTGGCATCCGCCGTGATGTTGCCAAGATCGCCCACGTGCGATTGTGCATCAGCAGGGCCGCCGTGGTTCTGCCGGTCTGGATTTAGATCCGCGCTCGTTCCATCGCAGCTGGTCTTGTCGTGGACATGCAGGCCGAACGTTTTCCCACCAGGCAGGCCCTGCACCGACCCCTGTGCTTTGATTGCACCTCCGAGGGCCGTGATAAAAATGTACCCGTTTGCTCGCTTTGACCGCACATGCGCCTTGGCGCGACCAACGCTCACGGTCGCTTTGGCCGTTGGTTGCGGCGGAGCTTTCTCTCGCGCTGTGGTTGAGGCGCATCCGAACAAAAACAAGCATCCGATGGTGATCCTCATGGCCATATGACCTGCGCATACCATGCCCGGCATCGGTTGGGTGATGACCTACGAGAATCCAGCGAACGGCTGGCTCTCGAACCATTGGACCACGCTTCACCAGGGCGAAATATGTCGAAGCGTTCTTCATGAATCTAGAGTGGGCAGCTTGCGAGGCACGTTTGATCAGTGTTTGCGCTGCCGCTAGCAAGATACAGCGTGGCGCTCATGCACGTGGTGAGGCCCAGTCATAGGCGCCCGCAGTGTTTTGTGTCACACTGATCTCGCGTGAAGTGGTTGTGGGTCATCTCAATGTTGACAGCGTGTGCGAGCGCACAAGTTCGGCCGCCCACCATCACTGTGGCTGATGACGCCGATGAACCAGACGAAACCGAGAAAAAAGCCGCGTCCAGGACTGTATCCCCGACCTCCACACTGGTGACGCCGCCGCCGTTAACCCCAAAAAAGACGGAATCCCCGGCGCTTGACCCGCCGCCAACCGAACCTGCTCCAGTTGTAGCGAAGCCTGCACGGCGACCAGCGCAGCCGAAACCCGCGGTGCCTGATCCAGCCATCGACGCGCGCGAGCGTGCGCTGACGTCGCTGCGTGTGCCCTTCGTCGCGCGCCAACACATTACCTATCGCGTGGAAGACGAAGTCAAAGAGAGCACAGGTGAGCTGACGGTGTATTCAGGGCGCGGCTATCGTTTGAAAATCACACTGCCGCTCGGCATCGTCGCGCTCGATCTGCAGGTGCGGTGCAACAAGTACAGCTACCACGTGCCGCTAAAGCTCAAGCATTTGCGCGGCCCACTCAAACAAGCGATCAAAGACATTCCGTATTTCCCGATTGCGGCCATCTTCAGCATGTTCGACCCCACGCTCGAAGGCACTTGGCAGGGACGTAACTTCGTAGCCAAGGCCGAGCGCATCAAAGCCAAGGTGCACAAGACGCTACCTGCGTTCGTCGAGTGGAGTGTCATCGATGGGAACGATCAACCCATCGTCATGAGCATCAAAACCTTTGCGACCTTCGATGATGGTGTCCTGCTGCCGGGAAAGTTTCACGTTGGTTTTTCCGATGGGCGCACGATGGATCTGGAAGCGGAGAAGATCACGCGTGAGACGCCGAGCGAAGAGGACGCGCTCGACGCGATTTCCTGCGAGTAGCAGGCGAAACGCCACAGGATCGTACGCGATGGCTGCGTGTTTGCGGTCGTGGGGCGCGTTGTGTTTTAATTATAACTGCCGTAAATATACTGCATGAAACTGCCGCGCCGGACGTTGCTGCCCTTTGGCGCTCGTGAGCGGGTTGTAAACCGCCAGATTCGCGAACGCGCTGCCGGAAAGAAAGTGCGACCTGGTTTAGGCCGACCGCGCAAGCGACGTGCTTCGTCGGAAGACGCCGTGGTTGCGCACACGAAGCGCCGAGTCATTGCGCCCAAGACCGCCGTCGATGTGACATTGTCTGTGACCACGAAGGTTCCGAACCTGCGCACTCGCAAGAAGTACGCACTCGTCAAACGCGCGTTCGCCGCTGCTGTTGTGCGTCCACCGACATGGCTTACACATGTGTCCACTCACATGGCTGACACTTCTTGGGCCTCCTGGCTGTTTGTATCCCGCATTGTCTTCCCTAAAATAAA
>JBIKMD010000578.1:0-4243 GCA_044359465.1 Myxococcota bacterium | reverse complement strand
TTTTCTTGATCGCGTGCACGCCCAAGATGGCGACTTCTGGATAGTTGATGACTGGCGTCGCGAGCATCCCGCCCACGGCGCCAAGGCTCGTGATGGTGAACGAACCACCCGTGAGCTCTTGCTGCGTGGCCTGGCGCTTCTTCACTTTGTCGCTGAGCGTTTCGATCTCGCGTTGCAGCGCGACCATCGATTTTTGCTCGACGTTGCGAATGACCGGCACCATCAGACCGTCGTCGGTTTGCACGGCGATGCCAATGTTGATGTCCGTCTTCATCACGTACTCGCCGCGTTGATCGTCAACGAGCGCATTGATGGTCGGGAACTTGCGCAAGGCAATGACACAAGCCTTCAAGATGAACGGCAGGTAGTTGAGCTTGACCTTTTGCGGGGCCAGCTTGGCGTTCACCTGCTCACGCAGCTTCACGAGCTCCGTGAGATCGAACTCTTCAACGTAGGTGAAGTGTGCCGCCGTCGACTTCGACTGGTGCATCTTCTCGCTGATGCGCTTGCGCAGGCCGCGAATGGGCACGCGCGTCTCAGCGCCCGCTGCGCGCGGTGCTTGTTGCGCTTGCGGAGCTGGTTGTTGCTGCTGCGCGGCTGGGCGGTTCTCTTCACGGCGTGGCGGTTGCTCTTGGCGCTCGTCGCGACGTGGTTGCTGGAACGATTGCTGCTGCGGCTGCACATCGTCACGGCTGAAGTCGCGCTGATTGCCGCGGTTATCGCCGCGGTCTTCCCGTCGCGGCTCTTGCGTGCGCGCTTGCGCGTTCTCGCGCACTGGCGCTTCGGTCTGCGTTTGCTGCGTCTTTTGCTGCGGCGGCGGCGTGAAAGAAATCACTTGGCCGCCTTGGGCGTGGCGCAGCACGTCTTCACGTGTGATGCGACCAAACGGTCCCGTGCCTTGGATCTTCGCGAGCTCGACGCCTTCATCACGTGCAAGCTTACGTACGGCTGGCGTGGCGAGGATTTCGCGTTCACCCGTTGAGGCAACGAGCGCGCTGGACCCTTGGGCAACCGCTTGCTGCGGCTGAGCAGACGCTGCTGCTTCAAAGGCAGGACGGCTTGGCTCGGCGGCGCGCGCTTGCGGCGCGGGAGCGGCCGAGGCGACCGTGTGCGCGCTCGGTTGCGGTGCCGCTTGAGCCACTGGAGCAGACGCTTCCGAGCCACCCGTTTCGATCTCGATGATGGCCTTGCCAACCTTGGCGACATCGCCTTCTTTGTAGAACAGCTTCCCGACCTTGCCGGCCTTTGGTGACGGAATTTGTACCGTCGCTTTGTCGGTCATGATTTCGACCAGCGTTTGGTCTTCTTTGACGGTGTCGCCTGCTTTGACGTGCCAACGCACGATTTCGCCTTCGACCACACCTTCGCCAATGTCAGGAAGAATGAATTGATAAGCCATGAACTAGAACCTCAGGTAAAAACTTCAGCTTAGAATTTCAGCGTGCGATCGACTGCAGCGCGCATGCGCGAGAACGACGGCATGTAGTCGTGTTCGAGAGAATATGGGAACGGCGTGTCGAAGCCCGTCACGCGTTGCACGGGCGCTTCCAATTTGAGCATCGCGCGCTCATGAATCAAGGCGCTGATTTCGGCGCCGAATCCACAGGTCTTGGGCGCTTCATGAATGATGACGGCGCGGCCGGTCTTCTCGACCGACTTGAGAATCGTCTCGAGATCGAGCGGCCAGAGGGTGCGCAGGTCGATCACTTCTGCCGAAATCCCGTCTTTCGCCAGGGTTTCAGCGAACTCGGTCGTATTGTGCCACATGGCGCCCCACGCGATCAGCGTGACGTGTTTGCCTTCACGTGTGACCTTGGCCTTCTCGAGCGGCACTTCGTAGTCGCCGGTTGGCACTTCGCCCTTGGCGGCACGGTACATGCGTTTTGGTTCGAAGAAGATGACGGGGTCATCTTGGCGCATGGCCGACAGCAGGAGACCCTTGGCGTCGTACGGATTCGACGGGCACACCACTTTGAGACCTGGCGTGTGGATGAAATACGCTTCAGGCGATTGCGAGTGGTAGTGACCACCGCGAATGCCTCCGCCGTAAGGCGTGCGAATGATCAGCGGACACGGATATTGGCCGCCAGAGCGATAACGGTATTTGGCCGCTTCATTCACAATCTGGTCGAACGCAGGAAAAATGTAGTCGGCGAACTGAATCTCGGCGACCGGACGCAGGCCGTAGATCGCCATACCGATCGCCGTGCCAATGATACCGCCCTCAGACAGCGGGGTATCTATCGCGCGGTCCTTGCCGAACTCTTGATAGAGACCTTGGGTCGCGCGGAACACGCCGCCGAACTTACCCACGTCTTCGCCCCTGACGAGGACGCGCGGGTCTTTGCGCATTTGAATCTTCAGCGCGTCATTGACCGCCTGAATGATGTTCATGGTCTGCGTTTTGGCTGCGGGCCCTGAATTGTTTTGTGCGATGGCTTGCATGATCAACCTTTCGCCGAGTGAGCGTGGGCTGGTTTTTGTTTGTGCTTGAGCGCTTCCGCTTTTTGCTCACGCAAATGCCACGGCGCGTCTTTGTACACGTCTTCGAAGACCGTCTCGGTCTGCGGCAGATCCATCGCCTCGGCGATCTTGATCGCCTGCATGAGCGCGTCCTGCGTCTTTTGGATCGTTTGTTGTTCCCACTCAGCGCTCCACAGATCCTTCTTCTTCAAGAAGTTGCGCAGGCGCGGCAAGGGATCCATGTGCGCGTGCTTCTCTTGGTCCGCTTTTTCGTCGCGGTACACACTTGGGTCGTCAGAGCTCGAGTGCGCGCTGAAGCGGTAGGTGAGCGCTTCAATCAGCGTTGGTCCGTCGCCGGCGCGGGCGCGGGCAACGGCTTCTTGCGTCGCTTTGATCATCGCGAAGATGTCACTGCCGTCCACGAGAATACCGGGCATGCCGTAGGCGCGCGCTTTGATGGCAAAGGTTTGGCTTGCGCTTTGTACTTCAGCAGGCGTGGAAATCGCCCAGCCGTTGTTGCGACAAATGAACACGGTGTTGGTCTTGTAGACCGCCGCGAAGTTCATGCCGCAGTGGAAGTCACCTTCCGCCGTGCCGCCTTCACCCATGAAACACATGGACACGTTCTTCTCGCCTTTGAGCTTCATCGCCCAGCCAACGCCCGCTGCTTGCGGAATCTGCGTGGACACAGGCGAGCTGATCGACACGAGACCGATGTTGCGATCCGTGTAGTGACACGGCATCTGACGGCCCTTCACCAGATCTTGGCGGTTCCCGAAGAGCTGATTGGTGAACGTGGACAGCGTCATTCCGCGCCACAGCAGCGAAGCGAGCTCGCGGTAGCACAGAAACAACCAGTCTTGTTTGGTGGTAGCGTAGGCAGCACCCAGAATCGACGCTTCTTCTCCACGCGATTGCATGTAGAAACCAATGCGGCCTTGGCGCTGCACCGTGAGCATGCGCTCATCGATCTCGCGATTCATCAGCATGGTCTCGAACAGCTTGCGCAGGTCGGCGTCGCTGATCTCGGGAAGCTTCGCGCCTTTGATGACGCTTCCGTCCGGCTTCACGAGCTGGAGCTGAACGAGATCGGGGGCGTCCGTCGTTTTATCGGTTTTTTTCGCGGTCTTTGCGGCCATGTCTCGGTTCCTTCAAACCATCCACCGGGGAGCCGGTGCGGACGAGTTTTGCGGGGCTGCTAGCACTGCATCAAATGACAGGCAATGACGCGCGCCCAATGCTTCTGAGCTTCGTCAAATCCGTCGAGTGGCGTGCGACGGGGGTGTCACCGTGCAACGCCTGGTCGCCGGCGCCAGTAATCCGTTTTAACAAGAACAATTCTGCGGCTTTGTACGAGCTGCGTACCAGCGGTCCGCTAGCGACGTAATCATAGCCCATCGCCCGCGCCTCTTCGGCGTACCACTCGAATCGTTCGGGCGAGACGTATTCTTTTACCGGTAAATGCTTTTCCGTAGGCCGCAAATATTGGCCTAGCGTCACGATCCCAGTCCCGACCGAACGTAGGTCTCGCAGCGTCTGGAGTACTTCCGACTCCGTCTCGCCAAGGCCGAGCATGATCGAGCTTTTGGTCACGACCGAAGGCCGCAGCTTCTTGCCTTGTTCGAGCACCCACATCGACTGTTTGTAGGTCGCCCGGACGTCGCGCACCCGGCGGGTGAGCCGCTCGACCGTTTCGATATTGTGCGCAAACACGTCCACGCCGCTGGCAAGCATGGTGGCGATATCTTGTAGTTTGCCCTGAAAATCACCGGTCAAGGTC
>JBIKMD010000579.1:0-4243 GCA_044359465.1 Myxococcota bacterium | reverse complement strand
GATGGAGACGGAGACGCATGCGACGGTGACACTGATGGCGACGGTGTTCTCGACGGCATAGACAACTGCCCGCTGGTCTCGAACCAGGCGCAAACCAACACTGATGACGATCCACTTGGCGACGCATGCGACGATGATGACGACGCAGACGGTGTGCTCGACGGCGGCGACAACTGCGCCTCAGTGAGCAATGCAGAGCAGACCAACACCGACGGTGACAGTGATGGCGGCGACGCTTGCGATCCGAACGATGACGGGGATTTCGTTCCAGACGCAGCGGACAACTGCAGGTTCGTGACCAATCCGGCACAACTCGATACCGACGCAGACGAAGTGGGCGATGCCTGCGATGATGATGACGATGGCGATGGCGTGGTCGACACGCTGGACAATTGCCCTGCGCTAAGCAACCCCGACCAAACGAACCAGGATGCCGATCCGTGGGGGAAGGCATGTGATTTAGATGACGACGCCGACGCCGTCCTCGATAGCTCAGACAATTGCCCAACCTTGGGCAATCGAGATCAAAGAGACACCGATGGCGACATGATTGGGGATGCCTGCGACGACGCATCGCCAACCCCGGACACGCCAACACAGCAGCCGTCACCAGTCGATTCGAGTGAAGACGAGATGAGCTCCGAAGAGGCCGAGCAACCCGCAACCACACCTGGCAAATCGGGATGCACGCAAACCGACTTCGGCGCGCTGACACTTTCGGCGCTAGCGATAGCTCTTCTCGCAGTGCGCCGTTCCCTCCGCTTGATTCGTTGAGTCGATTCTACGAACGTGGGTTGCGGTTGCCGCAGCGCCGCTCTTTCCTCAAGACTGCGCTTCGCTGAGTGCCTGCTGCGCTTGTTCCCACTCGGCGTAGAGTGTTTCCAATCGCTTACGATTGGCTTCGAAGCCGCGGGTGACTTCTGCGGCGCGGGCGGTGTCTTTGTAGAGCTCCGTGTCTGCCATGAGTGCTTCGTTCGTTTGCTGGGCGGCTTCGAGCGTCGCGATCTCGCTTTCGATTTTGGCAACACGTTCTTTGAGCGGCTTTTCTTTGGCCGAACGTTGCTGGCGCTCGGCGGCTTCGCGGCGCTTGCGGTCTTTGTGCGATTCACCGGCGGACGCGTCGGTAGTTTTGGTCTCGAGCGGCGTGTCGCTCGCGGCGGCTTCTCGTTCCAAACGCCGCGTCCGTAGCGTGTAAAGATAAGACTCGAAATCGCCGGGAAACACATCGAGCCGGCCGTCTTCCACCTGCCAGATTTTGGTGGCGAGCTGGCGCACGAAGCTCTCGTTGTGTGAAACGAACATCATGGTGCCGGTGTAGGTCGACAACGCTGCGATCAAGGCCTCGGACGAGTCGAGGTCTAGATGGTTCGTTGGTTCGTCTAGCAGCAAAAAGTTCGAGGGCACGAGCAAGAGTTTGGCGAGTGCCACGCGCGCACGTTCACCCCCGGAGAGCACGGAGATCGATTTGTCGACATCATCGCCAGAGAACATGAACGCGCCGGCGACAGAGCGAATGACCGAGGGCGATTCGTTGTGGGCCGTGGCGTCTAGCTCTGCAAAGATCGTGCGTTTGGTGTCGAGCTTATCACCATGGTGCTGCGCGTAGTACGCTAGTGTGACGCGGTTGCCTTGCTCCACCGTGCCTGTGTCGAGCGGTAGCTCCCCGGCGACCATGCGCAATAAGGTGGTTTTTCCCGCGCCGTTCATGCCCATGATCGCAATGCGGTCGCCGCGTTGAACGTGCCCAGAGACGTGCTCGTACACGACGCGCTCGCCAAAACGTTTACTGAGGTCTTTGACCTGCAGCACCTCTCGGCCAGAGGGCGGCACTTCCGGAAAGCGAAAACGCAGCTTCTTGCGCTCTTGCATTTCCTCTACTTCGCCGAGCTTCTCGAGTTGTTTCGCGCGGCTCTGGGCTTGTTTCGCTTTGGTCGCTTTGGCGCCAAAACGATCGATGAACGATTGGAGCTCAGCGCGTTTTGCCAAATTGGCTTCGCGAGCCGCTTCATTTTGCAATCGGCGAAGCTCGCGGGCGTCTTCATAACTGTTGTAGTCGCCGGTGTGTTGGTGAATGCCGCCTGGCTCGATCGCCACCACACGCCGAATGTGTTTGTTCAAGAACTCGCGATCATGGCTGATCAAGATCAACGCAGAGCGCGAGCGCGCCAAAAACGCGTCGAACCACTCGAGCGTGGGCATGTCCAAATGGTTCGTTGGTTCGTCGAGCAACAGGAGATCTGGCTGCTGCAACAGCAGACCGGCGAGCGCCGCGCGCATACGCCAGCCACCGGAAAATTGGCTAAGCGGTTTTGAGAAATCGGCCGCTGTGAAACCTAGGCCGCTCAGAATGGTTTGCGCGCGATGCGGACCAAACTGCGCCTCGAAGTCCGCGAGCTCATGCGTGACGTCTGCGAGTTGCTGTGACAACTCGAGCTGCTCCGTCTCATCTTTTGCTTGTGCTAGCCCCGCCTCAATCGCGGAATGTTGCGCTTGGAGTGCACCCCGCTGAGGCACAGCGAGCAGCACACTTTCGAGCAAAGTCCCGTGTGCCTCGCCAGCGATTTCTTGCGGCAGGTACCCAAGACGGGCGCCGCGTTGAAGCTGCGCGGTGCCGGAGTCTGGTTGAACAACGCCAGCGATGATCTTCATCATCGTCGATTTGCCGGCACCGTTGGGGCCGACGAAGCCCACGCGGTCACCCGCCGCAATCGGAAAGCTGACCTCTGACAAGAGCTGTCTCGCGCCGAATGCCAGCGAGATGGATTTGACCATGAGAAGCGACATCGCGCTGCGCGATACTTATTAAGCGGGCAATCGACAATAGCGCTTTCACCTTGTGCCTCGCTGGCTTGACGCAGGGCTGAATCCAAGCCGCTTCGCGTAGAAAACCGAAGATGGGGAGAGCCCTTAACGGAGGTTACGCATGACAGACCCGATGCCCATCCCCCCCAAAGCACCGCCCTCTGCCAGCCTGCAGCCTCGCCCAGAGCCGGCCCCCGTTGACCCCGTCCACCCAGCTTGCGTGAACGTGGCGCCCTCGGATCCCGCGGACCAATGTCTGCACAACCGGATCGACTGGGCGAACCGTTATGACGCGCGCATTGCTGTCGGCTTCAGCCCGCTGCAAAAGGCGTTTATTGCGGGTTTGTCTCTAGAGCCAACACTCACGCTCTTTGGCGGCCGACTGGAGGCTGTGGTTTCACCTGAGAACAAGACTGGTGGCGGTCGCGCTACGGCGCTGTTCAATGTTCCGCTCAACGATAAGATGGCTCTGCAGGTACCGCTCAGCGGAGGCCTGTCCGTAGATTCGAGTGGGTCCCAGCCTTGGTTCACGCTCGAAGGCGGGGCAGGGCTCAATTTCAACTGGACACCAAACCGCTACGTGCGTTTCAGCTTGGGCAGCGAATTTCAAATGCGTTATCGCTGGGCCCCTAGCAAAGACAAATGGGACAAAGACGTCGCGCTCGCAGAGAAAGAAGGAAAAGCGTTGGCCGCGCAGATCGAGAGCCGCGTCGATGAATTCGGGGCGGACGTGGATGCGCAGTTGGCGCTCCTGTCTGCAGACGCGAGGGCCGTGCTCGAGGCGGCGCTTGCGTCCTATCTCGACACGCTGAGAGACAATGCATTGGCCATGGGTGTGGCTGCGCTCACGCCCGGTGGCGCCGACGACGCGGCAGCTCTCAGTGCGTTAGAAAACGCTGCCTCGGCGGTGCAGAATCAGCTCGACAGCCAGCTAGGTGGAGAGATCAGCGACTTCAAGAACTATCTGAGTCGCCGGGTTGGTCTGCTTGTCAGCGACGTGAAAAACGACCTCGACAACAGTTGGACTGAGTTCAAGGAAGGCTTCGTGCTTCCTTTTGACGAAGGCGGTGGCGCTAACATCAAAATCAAGGGGCGCGTGGACCTTCAGTATCCGCTCATCGAATCGGCACAAAAGGATGGCGGCGGCATCTGGCTCACCGGTGGAATCGGGGTCACCGGCAACATCCCGGTACCGATCGGCGGGCTCGTCGACAAACGCTTGCTCGTCACTGACATGGATCCCGCGAGCGCAGGCGTTCGCTTCGATCCCTCGCTAGGTTTTCGTTTCCAGGTCCCGAACTCGACCTTTGGCGGTGACATTGTGGGAACGTGGAGCCCAACCGTTTCAGGCGACGGCTTCGAGTACAAAAACGCCGCCATCATGGCGCGCCCGAGCTTTCACTTCTAATTGGTGACGCTGAGCGGCACCGAGACGTCTGCG
>JBIKMD010000577.1:0-4246 GCA_044359465.1 Myxococcota bacterium | reverse complement strand
CAGCAGCGGCGTACGCGCGCGATCGTTCGCGGGAGTGCAATCAATCAGGATGGCCGGAGCAGCGGGCTCACAGCTCCCAACGGTCCATCGCAAGAAGCGGTGATTCGCGCAGCGCTAGACCAAGCAGGCGTGAGGAGCGAACAAGTCTCTTATGTCGAAGCGCATGGCACAGGAACGCAGCTCGGTGATCCGATCGAGGTCAACGCACTTGGCGGCGTGTACGGAGCGGGTCGAGCTGCATCGCGGCCACTGCTGATTGGGAGCGTCAAGACAAACATTGGCCACCTCGAGGCTGCGGCCGGTATGGCGAGTGTCATCAAGCTTGTCCTGTCGCTCGAGCACGAGGAGATTCCAGGGCAGAGGAATCTGCAGCGCTTGAATCCGAAAATCGCTTGGAGCGAGCTACCGGTTTCAGTCGTGACGGGTCGAACGCGCTGGAAGCGACAAGCCGGCATGAAGCGCATCGCCGGAGCAAGCGCGTTTGCGTTTCAAGGCTCGAACGCGCATGTGATCATCGAAGAAGCGCCTACTCAAGAAATGCGCCGTCCAGAGAAGCGGTCGTTTGCAACGCTGGTGCTCAGTGCGAAGAGCGATGAGGCCCTGAAGCTGAACGCGGAGAAGTGGGAGCGCTATCTCGAGGAGACGAGCGATCACTTCACGGACATTGCGTACACGGCGCTTCACCATCGTGCGCATTTCGAGACGAGGCTCGTGCTCGACGCGAAAGATACGAAGGACGCGGCGCAGAAGCTGCGGCGCTACCTCAATGGCGAACCTGTAGACGGCGTTCGCTCTGCACTAGACGCACGGACACTCGAATCGCTGAAGGCGGAAGCGAAAGCGGCTGGCGGCGAGCAGGTGGATATTCCCACGTACGCGTTCTTGCTCACGCGCTATTGGGTCGAAGCCAAAAAGTCGGATGGCGTCGCGTCGGAACGCTTTGGGACGTCGGCAAGCGCTCAGTTGGCAGCGACCGCCTCACGCGTGCAAGTGCTCGCGCCAACTTGGCAACCGATCATCACCCGCGCCTCAGCGCTCGAGGGGTCTTGGCTCGTCGTTGGCGAAGACCCGGTAGTCGTTAAAGCCTTCACCGAGCGCCTGCGTGCGCGTGGTGTGGTTGTTCGCGGTGGAGATATGCACACGGAGCTCGCGGGCGAGCTTCATGTCATCTTGCTCGCCAGCACGTCAACAGAGCCGAAAGAGGCGGTGAGTGGTACGGCGCTTCTCCTACGTACCAAAAAGTTCCTGCAACGCGTACTTCGTTCGCAGAAGAAGTCGCTCACCTGCATTACCGAAAGGGCCAGCGTCGTCGTGGGCGAGGAGCCGCGGGTGTGGCAAGCGGCGCAACTTGCCATGTTCCGCGTCGCTGCGAATGAGGCTCCCGCTCTGCTTGTGCAACGCATCGACGTCGAGTCCTCCGCCGATCTTCTCGCTGTCACGGACTTTGTTTCCCCAACCTTGTTGGAGGAAGAATGGGCGCAACGCGGACGTTTTCATTTCGTGCCGCGTTACACGCCCGTGAGCCTGAGCGACGAATCTGTGGTGCTTCCCAAAGGTGTGATGTTGGTGACGGGTGGTAGCGGCGGGCTTGCGCTGCCTCTGGCGCGCTGGCTTTGTGAGCGTGGGGCGGAGCACATCGTTCTGCTGAGCCGGACACAAGTTGATGCGGCGCTTCTGCCGGAGCGCGTGACCTCCATGATATGCGACGTCACAGATGCCGCGCGTGTCTCTGAGGTCACCCAAGCGACACGTGAGCGATGGGGCCGCGTTGGCGCTATCTTTCATCTCGCGGGGGTCTTGTCTGACGGCACGCTCGAAGCACAAGACGATGTTGCATTCACGCGCGCACTCGCACCGAAGATTGCAGGCGTCTCTCAGCTTGAAGCCGCCTGCCCAGACGCGTCACTGTTCGTGCAGTTCTCATCGCTGAGCGCAATTGTCGGTACGCCGGGTCAAGCCAGTTATGCCGCCGCAAACGCCTATCTCGATGCTTGGTGCGAGGCACCGCATGGAGGATCACAACGCCGTGTCAGCATCAACTGGGGCCCCTGGGGCGAACGAGGCATGTTCGCTCGCATGCAACGTGGGCACGCATCAGCGTCGGCGCTCTCACTCGAGGAAGGCTTGGGCTTTCTTGGCGCAGTCCTCTCTAGTCCCGCAAATCGGGTTTTGCTGCTCCCTCCTGATGTATCCGCGCAGCTGTTGGAACAACGTTTTTCGGCGCAGGGCTCGCAACCAAGGCGAAGGGCCGCACCTGGTTATCTCTTGGCGCTGATCGAACGCGCTGCTCCGGATGAGCGTGCGGTGGTCCTGGAACTAGGTGTGATGAAGATCGCCGCACAAGCACTCGGTCTCGCCGATGTCACAGCGCTGGGACGTGACCAAGACTTGATGGCGCTCGGTCTCGACTCCCTTGGGGCGACGTCGATTGCCAACCAGGTAGGCGCGGCGCTCGCCATGACCTTGCTGGCAAAACACATGATGACGGTGCCCACGGTGCTCGGCATTGCTCAAGCGATTATGAGGCAACGTCCCGAGCTGTTTGCAGCGAGCGAAGACCTGGAAACTGGCCTGCTTTGATTCAGCGTGAGACCCGCAAAAACGCTGCGCGGGCTTAACCTGCGAGCTAAGCTAGGCCATGGCTTTTTCGACCCTGTTCGATCTGATCGACGCGCTGGAGCAGGCGCGAGTTGAGCTTCTGCTGGAGCCTACCGGCTTGCGCTACACCGCAGCCAAAGGTGCGCTGAGCGCAGAGCTGCGCGCGGGCATCGCTGCTTTTCGCGCAGAGCTGCTCACCTATCTCGAGCAAAAAGCCTCGTATGAAACGCTCCTACGCAAGCCTCAGAGCGAGTCGGCAGAGGGTTGTGAACAATGGCCGCTGACCTTCGAGCAGCAGCGCTACTTGTCGAGCGAGGAACGCCATGACGGGTCGCCCTACCTCGTCGGCGCTCTTTTGAGGCTGCCGTCCAGCATCGACGTTGCGAGCTTGGAGCAAGCGTTTACGTTGCTTGGTGCTCGGCACCCCATCTTGAGAACGTGCATTCACGATGAAGAAAGCGGCGCCGTGCTCCGCGTCCAACCAGCGCCGCTCAGCGTGGTGCGAGAGGACGAAGTTGCGCTTGACGATGCGGCCTGCGCCATCCGCATCAAGGCCATCGTGCACTCACGCTTGGACCTGCGCGCGCCTCCGCTCGTGCGCTTGCATCTGTTGCGGCGTACGGATGGGGTGTTCGAGTTAGTCCTGCTGGCTCCCCACTTGCTCGTCGACGCCATCTCGCTCATGCGAGTAGTGCAGAACGAGCTTCGTGAGCTGTATCAGGCGACGCGCGAAAAGCGGCTCGCGTCGTTGCCTCCGTCGTCGACCAACTATGCAGGTTACGCACTTCGTGAACGCGAGTTACTGGCGCACCCCTTCGCTGATCAAAAAAGGCGCTTCTGGGCGCATTATCTCGCTGGCAGTCAATCGGTTGGTTTTCTAGGACGAGAGCCGGCAAAAGCGCGTGGCGTGAAGACCTTGTCGCAAACGTGGTCGCTGTCAGAGCTGCAAGAGGTCCAAGCGCTCGCGCGCGCGTCCCACGCGACGATGTTTCAAGTGGCGCTGGCGGCGTTGGCTGCTGTCCTTCACCGATGGTCAGGTGAGCAGGACCTTTGCATCGGTACCGACGCAGCCACGCGTGGTGCAGCGGGCGCAGAAAACATGCTGGGCGTGTTGACCAACCCGTTGCCACTAAGGCTTCGGGTGAGCGGTGAGACGACCTTCCGATCCTTGCTGACACAGGCAACGCATACCTGGCAGCGCGTGTCAGAGCATAGTGAGGTGCCGTTCGCTCAAATTTTGGAATCCTGGCAACGGCACGCGCCAAAGGGACGTCGCTCACTCTTCGACGTCATGGTCGTCTACCACCCGGCGCAGGATTCGTTCGAGCTCGACGGCAAATCCGTCGAAGTGATTGATTTGTTGCCGAACGAGCAAGAGGGCCCGAGTTGGCTCTTGTTCATGCGCGCCGCCGCAGGTGGCTTGAGCGTGGATTTGATCTACGCGAGTGATTCGTTGACGCCGGTCTTGGCCGAACGAACGTTGGCGTCGCTTCGGGCTGCGCTTGCTTCCGCCGCCAAACAACCCGACCTTAGCGTCGACAGGTTGCCCATGGGACTGAGCACAGTCCCGCCCGAACGCGAGCGGGGTGCTGCGGCAATCGAGCAGATCATCACCGAGCACCTCTTGGACCTAGCACGTCCCGGTCCG
>JBIKMD010000022.1:0-12365 GCA_044359465.1 Myxococcota bacterium | reverse complement strand
GGAATTGCTCCGACGACAGCATGAGTTGCACTGCGCCAGCCGGAGCCCGCGTTGCGCCCATGGCGCGCAGGTGCGGTGCGTCGTCGTAAATCACTTTCGTGAGATAGGCGTCGAAGCGGCCGCCCTCATCGCGTGCCGGAGGCGTTGGCCAGATGAAGCAGCCAAGGTTCGCCGGGTCTGCTTCGTCGTCTGCAGTGCACAGCTTCATGTAGCCGCTCAAGTAGTCGTTGTTGGCGCCTTCACGCCGCACGTCGAGCAGATGCACACCCAGATCGCCAGCGCCTAGCGCATCTTTGATCGCTTGGGTGATCGGTACTTCGAAAGAAAGCGCTTTCTGGTTGAGCTGCGACGACAAGATCGCAAAGAGCACTTCTGTGATCTTAGAGAAGTCATAGTCGGGCATCAGCTCGTTGAATACTTCGACGATGTTGTCGGCTTTGATGCTGTCGATGCTCACCATCAGCTTTCCATCGCGTGATGGAAAAGCGCTGAGACCTACAACGACGTCCACGTTGAGCGAGAACGTTCGAATATAACGATCCCAAGCAAAGAGATGGAACTCGATGCCTGTATCAAAAAGCGTCAGCGTGATGAGTGAATCGCGCAGCGGTTTACCATCTTTGTCCACGCCGATCTGTTTGCCGGTGCCAAAACGAACGGACGGCGAGCTGCCCGGCTGTACACGGAAGCTGATCGGCGCACTTGGCGGCGCCATGTCCGCAAGTGGAGGCGCCAGCAAATAGAGCAGGCCAGCATTGGGCACAAAGCTACCAGTCGCGAGCAACCCACCTGGGTCGCTACCGAGCTGCACACACAAGAGCCCACTGTTACGCAGTGCGAAAGCTAACTGGTTGAAGAACGACTCCGAAATCGAGAAACCAAGGTGATAGGTTTCGTCGAAGGTGACGCCTGGTGCGAATTGCGGATCTTGCAACTTCAGCGTGCCATCGAGCAGGGGCGCCGCGCCGCCGGGATACACTGGCGGCGGCGTCGTTTCGTTCACACAGGGCGAGAGCTCTGCGTAGGCTCCAAGCGAGAGCGGGAGGCCCATTCCCTTGGTGAGGTCAGACGCGTCGCTGGTTTTCTGAGTCACTGCGAAGGCCCCGGGCTGAGCGCTCGCGAGGATCGACACATCACGTCCCGAAGCCTTTGCCACGAACGACAGGTCCTTGACCGGAATGGTGGCGGTGAACTCCATCTCTTTGCCCCACAAGAAGGCGAGGGCGGCATTGGCAAGCGGCGTCACGATGTAGGGCAGCGCGGGCTTGAGCAGATCGTTGATGAAGTTGAAGCCTTCAGACGTGGGGCCAAGCAGCGTGCCGATCAGCGAACAAGCACCGTCACAGGGAAGGTCCACGCCCGTGCTTACGATACAGGCCGGATCTGCTACCGTCTCTGCCATCAGATTCAAGCCGCCCACCTGGAGATCGCGGGTGAGCGTGGTGACGAAGAAGCTTGGTTTGCCGTCCACTTCGTCGACGCGCGGCTGAATCGAAATATCGATCTTCTGCAACACCACGGCCTGCGGCTGCGTGCCGGGCGTGCTGGGTGGCGCGAAATAGCGGCAAACAAAATCGCCGAGTGATTGACCGTTGATGCTCGGCAGCTTGGCGTAGATGCCAAGGTTCATGTCCACCGGCAGATCTGTCAGCGTGAGTCTAAACCCACCGTTGACGAGAAAGCCGGGTGACTCCATCTCGAAGCTCATGTGGCTTGCAAGATCGGCAATCCGAATACGGATCCAACTGCGAATCGTTTCACGTGGCTTGCGAAGATCGGGCTGGCATTTGCCACTTGCGTCTTGCGCACCAGGACCCATGCATCCATCACGCAAGCGAACACTGTAGCCACAGGGCGCGACTGCGCCTGGATACAATCCGGACTCATCGCAGAACGTTTCGGCCGAGGCATCACTCGCCTCAGGCAGGTAGATCGTGACGTACTCACCCGTGGGGTCCACTTCGAAGTTTTTGCGCAGAATGGCTTCAAGATTGTTCTGCACGAAGCGCAGCGTGTCGCCGGCAATGCGCACGTTCAGCGCATTCGATTGAAGCCCAGCGCCCGCTAGCTGGCGAGGGTACTCGCCGCCGCACGAGCATCCTTCTGTGAACGTTGCTGCTACGATTGTCAGCGCGAGAAGCTTTCTAAATCGCATGTCCACCCGTTTCCGCTGCCTGTAGTCCGTGGCACCTATTTGCCCCTACGTCGTCACGACGTGTGAGCAAGGGTATCCGGTCACAATATCGGCCATGAGTCCAATAGCGGTGTGGGTTCTTTTAGACGTGGCAGGGCAGTTTTGTCGCGCCAAGATCCCTCGCATTTACGCCGCGTTGCGCCATGAAATGCCTTAGGGCAGCGCCGGCGGGTGGTACACACCGTCGCCATCACGATCGATGAAAATGGGATTCGACACGGCGATTGCCGGGGGCCCGGAGCGTTGTGCAAAGAAGTCTGCTGCGGAGGTCGCGGCTGGATTGGGGGTGCCCCGGCCAGCCAAAAGGAAGGGAAAAAGGGGCTCGGTACCGGTCGCACGCACCACGACAAAAGCGTCTTTTGTCACCGAAATCGGAACCGAGGCAGTCGCAATGTAGACGGTTCCTCCATTGGGTCTCATCACGGGCACGGCTGCGACGGACACGGTTTCGGTGGGCGTGATGGAGCTGAGTTGGCGCGAGCCAGTTGGCGTCAAGGCCGGGGACCGCGACCAAGTATTCACAAACACCTCGAAGCGATCGATTTGCGCCTGCGTTTGCGCTTCTGAGCGGATCTCAAGCGTCAAGGTGCCGTCCGAGGCGACGAGTGCGCCAAGGCTGCCGCTGGAAAGCCCAATCGCTTGCACATGCAGCAAGGGGGAATTGGTCGCTACCGCCCGCCCCGCTTTGAGTGCAGCGGCAACACTCTCCGCGTCAGTGCCTTCACTTTGCACCAAGGTGCGTGGATACCCAATGAGTGTGTTGTACGCCGAATGGCTGTCTGACACACCCACCATGGTAGGTTTGAAGCCTTGCGCAAGGAAGCCAAACACGTCGCGCAGCGTAATGTTGGCTCGGTATTCATCGAGGCGTCCATCACCATCGGTATCGCTAAAACCAAACCCGTTGAGCAATTCCACGGCATCAAAACCACGATCGAAGATAGGCTGACCTTCCGGCAAGCGCAGCAGCGTGTTGCTCACTGGCTGGGCTAGCGGGTCGGAGCCAAGCATTTGTACGTCTGGATCGACAATGAGTCCTGCGCGGTCGAAGAACGCCTGAAAGTCTTCAGCATTGGTGCCGCGTGGGTGGTTCACTTGAATCACCGCAGCGCCGCGCTCACGCATGAGCGCAAAAATATCACGAGGGAAGCGCGAGTTGGATTCACGTCCCCAGTCGATGGATCCGCCGTTCGGTAGCGAACGATCGATGGGGAGGGGCCATGCGTTGAAGTGGCCGTAGGTAAAGGTCGTCGTCTCGATGCCTGGTGCCCACGCGAGCCTGTCTTGCAAACCGAGCGAAGCGATCACTGGCGCGTAGTCGCTAATGTGGTCGTGATCTGACGAAGAGAAAAAATCGATCCCCTCGGCAGCATAACCCAGTGCGCGTAGTTCGAGCGGTACGTTGCTATCAGGTGAGTGAATGGTGTGCTGGTGGAAGTCCGCCTGGACGCTGGCGGAAAAGATGCGATGCAGTGTGCCCGTCACTTTCGCGTCTGCGCCTTCAGCGACGATGACGCGCTCGTGAATCACGTCGAAGGCAGGACCGGCGCTGAGTTGAAACAAGTAGGCTCCCTCTGGAAGAGCCAGATCGGCCGTACAGTCACGCAGGTAACGCACATCAAAGGCGTCTCGCGTGCCTGCTCTCAGTGAGCCAGTGGCGAAGGCAGCAGGTGCGACATCCGAAAAAATAGTGAGCCGGCAAGGTCCGGTAGAGGTGTCAGCGCGATCGAGCGCTGGAGCGAGCACAGCCGAAACGTTCACATGCCCATGCGCACCCGCATCAATTGTCACTTCCGTGTTGGATTGCACGTCCACGGGCCCTACGCCGAGCGCGTTTCTCGAGGGTGTGTCGATCAACACTTGGTAGGTGCCAGGCGGTACTTCGGCCGAAAACCGGCCTTCTTCATCGAGTGGTACGACCGATTCGACTTTGGCGTCGCGAACCAAGAACGCATAGTCCGTCGCAGGCAAGCGAGACACTGCGTTGATGAGCTGTCCGCTCAAAGTGACGTGGCGATCGCCGTCTCGGATGAGATAGTTGCCGCGCACGGCGCCGAGGTCGCGCGCGACGGAAATCTCGTAGGAGTAGGTGCGTGAGCTATTCGCCTCTACCGGAAAGTTGGGTGCATTCACCACATCAAAGAGGTTTCCGTCGGTGTTGAGCACAATCGCAATGCCAGAGACTTCTATGCCCACTGCGCGAAGTGGTCTCGCTGCAATGCCAACAGGACGGATGCCGTACGCTACGTCCTGACCCACGATGCTGAAGAATTGTGAGGCAGGCGCAGAGTTCGTGAATGCCTGCACCGAAAAGCTCCCGATGCCGCTTCCAAAGCCGAGCTCATGGACGAAAAACGAAACCGCGCCGCCCTGGTCAAAACTCACGCTTGCAGGCCGAGTGCCTGGTCGCTTTGGTTGTTCAGCGTGTATGCGACGGTCAATACGTCGCTGTCAGGTGGAAGCGTATAGCGCACGCTATGCTTGAGCGGCAGCGGCGCATTCACATCCCAACGCAACAGTCCTGTGCCGTCAGGGTTGAATGTCAGAAGGTCGGGTCGTGTTCCTGGAAGATTGATGAAATCGATGAGCGCGTCGGTGCCGGTGGCCTCGACGATTGCAGCTTCGCCGTTGCTCCCGTCACTGATGATTTGTACTGCGTTGTAGTTGGCGGTCCGGCCTAAATTGAGGAACGGTTGCATTTCGCCAAAACGGTCGATGCGATCCTCTGCGAGCGCAAAATCAATGAGGTTGCCGCCATAGGGCGTGGCGCTCATCTCTCGCAGTGGGCGCTGAATCACAGCGATGGCTTTGCTCGAGCGCATCACGATGTCGCCAGACCGCGCATCAACGGAGTCGCCGCGTAAATCCAGCTCCGAGAGCGTGCGGGCGGTCAGTCGTTCCGCCCGGCGAACGTCATCGTTACAACCGAGCAACAAACATGTGACAAGTAGAGCAGAACGCATGCACGGATGCGCTAGCGCGAAGTGAGGCGGTGTTCCAGGCGCGGCTTACTGAGCGGCTTCTTTGAGCTCGGTCGCAATCGACTCGGTGTTCGTTGTGGTGACGGTGTACTGGACGTAGATTTCTGACGTCACTGGGGGAAGCGGACGCGTGATGCTGAAGAAACGCGAGCATTGGCCAGGCGCAGGAATATCAGCAGTAGTGTACTCGTAGCCGTAACCATCTGTGTCTGGGATCTGGACGTTGATAGTGGTCATGGACGCTTTGACACGTGCGCCTTTGTACCACCACTCGGTGCCTACCAGTGCGTGGACGAAGCTTCCCGTGCATGCGTTGTTCAAGAAGGCGACCGGTTGCGAGCTATTGCCTCCGGGCGACACTGTGGTGTCCGATTTGAGCTCGGTGACGCAGTTGCTGAGCACGTCAGAAGCGGTCGGATCGATCGGGCGAACGGAGTAGACTTTGATGCGGTTGGTGGTGAACTTCTTGCCACCAATTGTCAGCTCTTCCGTGCCATCGGCAAAGTACAAGCCCACGCCGTTGGTCGAGCTCCAGATATCGCCCTTTTTTGGTTCGTAGCGGGTGAGCATGGTGACCGGGAGCGCTTCGGCTTCGCCCGTTGAGTTGGAGATGCCTTGGCCGCCGCCGCCGCCTGCAGTGGGCGGCTCCGGGTTGTGGTCTGGGTGCTGGTCGATCTCCGCCCAGAGCCCATTCATCTCGTTGAGAATCACATAGTACTCGTCGACCGCCATGGCGAAGTAGGCTGCGTTGCCTTCGATATCGATGGTCGAGGTAGTCGTAGTGGTGCTGGCGGGTGCGGACCCAGCGGCGAAAACAGTCGTGGTGTCTACGCGTTCGCCACTGCGGGTGTGCGTGGCTTTGATGATGCTCGCCTGGGCCGAGGAGAAGGTGTCGGAGTTCGGCACGAGTGGATGCGACAAGTTGGTTTGCCCAAGCACTTCCCAGGTGTCCGTCGCAGTGGAGGTTTGGGAGCGTTTGCTCGCTGTGGCTGGCTGCAGCGCCGCGGCGCAAGTGTCTGCGAAGCTGAAAGACGTGCTTTGTTCCACTGGTGCGCTGGTGCCGCGCTTGTGGAACGACGTGCTAGAAGAGGTTTCAGTGGTCGTCACTTTCATGGTGAGACCAGTGGGCAGCGGCACTTTGTTGTTGCCGCAGGCGAGCAGGGAAACAGTCGCGAGAAGAGCGAAACGTTTTTGCATGTGACTAAGGTCCTTTCGACGTGGCTTTGCTTACGGGTATGGCGCGCAAATTTGTTACAATTTACGGCGCGCGCAGCTTGTGCCCGTTTGCAGTCGTCGGATCAATGGCCAGTTCTGATTAGAGTAAGTTCGATGAATCGCGAGGAATGCGGTCCATCAGGCGCGGCACGTAGAACAAAAATGCGCCGCAAGCTGCAAGCTGCAGCACACCCATGATACCCGTGGGCGTCGCCAGCAAGAAGCGTGTTTCTCCGCTGAAGTAGTCGGAGTACTCACCGAGATGAAAGAGCTCGTGGCGCAGCAGTAACAACACAATCACACTGACCACGGCTGTCGCGATGAGCGCGATCTGACGCGCCTTGCTCTTGGGTTTCTCGAACGGAATGCGGCCAAGAAAATACCCCAGTAACGCGGCGCCAAGCAGCGCGAAGGCCGCGAGCAGCGACCACCAGGTGAGGTAGGTGTCGATCGCTGGATGCAGATCTGGATCGACGAGATAACCGGTCGCCCAATCGTGGTGGAAGCGCAGATGAAAACTTTGGATCGGCGTGAGCACAATCGCTTGAAAACCCACCACTGTGATCAGCGGCCACGATAGAAAATGCTCGAACAGCCAGGGCCGGCTCTTCAGTCGTTCTGCCCACAGAAGTGGCATCACGAAGGAGAGGATCACATTCAGGTAAAGCGGCACGGGTGTTTTTTAACGCGCGAATGCGTGAGCGGCAAGAAAGTGAGGCGAGTTTGTCAGCCAAGGGGGAACTTAGCGATGCTGGCTAGTTGATCGCGGGCGCCGCTGCTTTTTCTGGAATCGGCGTAGGCATACGCTCGAGCGCGGCTTTGAGCACTTCGTCCATGCGATGGGCAAAGGTGAACTCGATGCCTTCGAGATTCTTCGCGGGGATGTCCGCGAGGTCCTTCTTGTTGCGCTCTGGCAAAATGATCTTGGTGACGCCTGCGCGTTTTGCCGCAAGCACCTTCTCCTTGATGCCTCCAACCGGGAGCACGTTTCCACGTAAGGTCATCTCGCCGGTCATCGCTACGTCGTTGCGCACGCGGATTCCCGTGAGCAGCGAGACGAGCGCGGTCAGCATGGTCACACCTGCCGAAGGACCGTCTTTTGGAATGCCGCCTGCCGGAACGTGCAAGTGGATGTCCCAAGTTTGGAACAAGTTGTCGTCAATGCCTAGGCGCGCAGCTTGCGAACGAATGTAAGACATGGCGGCCTGCGCCGACTCTTTCATGACGTCGCCGAGCTGCCCCGTGAGCTGCAGCGAGCCTTTGCCGCGCATACGGTTGGCTTCGATGAAGAGAATGTCGCCGCCCACCGCGGTCCAAGCGAGGCCGGTTGCCACGCCTGGGATCTCGGTGCGCTCGGCCATTTCGCTGATGTACTTGTCTGGTCCCAAGATCTCTTCGATCTTCGCTTCGTCGACCGTGAAGGGGCCGTTTTTGCCGTCCGCGATTTCAACCGCGACCGCGCGGCACACGGCCGCGACTTCGCGATTCAAGTTACGCACACCCGCTTCACGCGTGTAGCTCGCGACCAATTTTTCGAGCGCCGCTGGCGTGATGGTGAACTGTTCCGGCTTGATGCCGTGGTTCTCGAGCTGCTTTGGCAGCATGTGCGTCGTCGCGATCGAGATCTTTTCCTCACGCGTGTAGCCAGGAATCTCGATGACTTCCATGCGGTCGCGAAGCGGCGCTGGAATGGTGTCGAGCTGATTGGCCGTCGCGATGAAGAACGACTTCGACAAATCGAATGGAACGTCGAGGTAGTGATCGCCGAAGGTGTGGTTCTGCTCTGGATCGAGCACTTCGAGCAACGCCGCGGCTGGATCGCCGCGGAAGTCGTTCGCAAGCTTGTCGATTTCGTCGAGCACGAACACTGGGTTCTTCGCGCCGGCCTTCTTCATGCCTTGAATGACGCGGCCGGGGAGGGCGCCTACGTACGTTCGGCGATGACCACGAATCTCGGCTTCGTCACGCACGCCGCCCATCGCGACACGCACGAACTTGCGACCCATGGATTTGGCAATCGATTGACCAAGCGACGTCTTACCAACGCCTGGCGGACCAACGAGGCACAGAATCGGGCCTTTGAGATCCGACTTGAGCTTCCGCACGGCCAGGTATTCGACGATGCGCTTTTTCACCTTTTCAAGGCCGTGGTGATCATCGTTCAAGATCTTGCGCACGTCGTCCAAGATGAGCTTGTCTTCGGTCTCGGTGTTCCACGGCAGATCGCAGAGCCACTCGAGATAGGTGCGCGCAACGGTGTACTCCGCTTGCGAGCTGGACATGTTGCGCAAACGTTTGAGCTCTTTGCGCGCGGCTTTTTCCGCGTCTTCCGTCATTTTGGCGCCGGCAATGCGGCGTTCGAGGTCGGCCAGATCGTCGTCCGACTCGTCGTTGTCACCGAGCTCGTCTTTGATCGCCTTGAGCTGCTGGCGCAGGTAGTACTCGCGCTGCGTCTTTGACATCTCGCCTTTGACCTGGCTCGAGATCTTGTTGGACAGCTTGAGTACTTCCAGCTGGCGCGTCAGGAGCTCGAGCACTTTGCGCATGCGCGCGCTGAGCTCGGAAGCTTCGAGCACTTGCTGCTTCTCTTCGATCGACGCTTCTACGTTCGACGCAATGAGATCCGCGAGCACGCTCGCGTCTTCCACTTTCTCGAGCAGCTCGGCGGCTGAGGGCGGAAGCTCCGGAATCAGCTTGAGCACTTCGCGTGCAGCTTTTTTCAGCGACATCGCGAGCGCTTCTACTTCCACAGGATTGAGGTTCGGCTCTTCAACCGAATGCACGCGCGCACGCAGGTACGGGAGCGATTGCGTGTACTCCGTGATTTTCACGCGAGCGAGACCGCGTACAACGACGGAGAAATTGTCCTTGCCGGTCTTGACGAGCTTGACGAGGCTCGCCGCGCAACCCATTTCATAGAGGTCGCTCGGACCTGGATCATCACAGTCCGGGTCGCGCTGCGCGACCACAGCGACGAGGCCGTTGTCGCGGATGGATTCCTCGACCAGGCGCACGGTTTTAGGGCGGCCGATCCCGAGTGGAACGATGGAACCAGGGTAGAGCACCGTATTTCTCAGCGTGAGAATGGGAAGCTCTTGCGGGATCACGACGTGTCCGGGATCGGAGGAGATGTCCGCTGGTCTGCTGAGCATGCCAGAGAACGCTTTCTTGTTGCTGTCGTCCACGAGACGTCCTTTCAATGAAGCGACTAAGCGCAATTGCCATGGGCCCGATCAACCAAAACGCTGCAGTCTAAATTGCTTTTGGAACTTAAGCAGATCGATGGGCGGCTGCACGCTTATTTTTGTGCGAACACGCGACGCCCTCCCGGTTTTTGCAGGAACGACAGGCGATCTTGCGCTTAGTGACGTGGCTATGCGCGCTTCTTTAGCAACTAAGTAGCCCCATCTACCGAAACCCTAACTAGTGGGTGCCTTGCGAGTCAGAAGTACACGCATGGCTTAGGTTTTCTGATTCGCCCGGCTTTGGGTGACATGCCGCCGTGTGCGGCAAAAAAGGTGGAGTAAGCAAATGGTGGTTCGACGTACAGATGGAACGGCAGGCGCAACAGTTATCACTTTGCCCGAGACGACGATTGTCGCGCCTCGGCCTGAAGCTGCGCCTCGCCCAACTTTGGAAGCCACAATCGCAGCTGAATCGGCGCTGCCGCCAGGGATGCAGAGCGTGGGTCGCGTTGGTGCCAATCGGCCGCAAGACGTCGAGCTCGTCCGCTCCTGGCTCGCTGCGGAGTTTCCAGAAAACGCTGCGATTCAGCAGGCTTTCAGTCACCCGATGACCGCCGCGCAACGCACCGCCTTTGGTGATGCAGTAACCGCGTTTCAAGATCGCGAAGGCCTTGCCCAAACGCGCATGATCAACGGCCAGCGCCGCGGCGATGGCATCATCACCATTGGCAGCTCTGGCGAGATGCGACAAACGATGACACAACTCCGCGCGCGCCACGTCGAGCGCGTGACGGCCAATTACAATGCAGAAACCGCACGCCTTGCCGCAGCTGCCTCGCGCGTGACGCCTCCTGGCGGGACCATTGAAGAGCGCACCGGCGGCGCTCCCGGCGCAGCGGCGTCGGTTCCAGCCGCAGGCACGCGCAGCACGGCAGAAACCATCTTCCTCGACTTCCCAGCCGCTCAGCGCGCCGGGAATGTGGTCACCGAAGAGATTTTCGGTGCCGGTCACGACATCAGCCAGGGCTGGGACCACAACAATTTCGGGCAGATTATGCAGGGCCTTGGCTCTGGCGCAGGCGGCGTCGTTCGCATGGTTGGCAGTGTTGCATCCTATCCCATCGGCTTCGTCGGCAACCTCGCAACCCGCGCTTCAGACATCATGTGGGAGGAAACCAGGTCGCTCTTTGACCGCGGTGGTGCTGGCAACGTTGTCCTCGGCATCTTGCTCGCGATCCCAACGGTCCTCTTGAAGATCGTAGCGATGGCGTTGAACGCAACCTCCGCCATCATTGACGGCATCTTCAAATTCATTGGCGAAGAGATTGTCGAAGGGTTGATCAGCTGGATCGGTGGCGCCATGGGCGGCCGTACCCGCAATGAGTCGGACATTCGTGCTGGCGTGCGCGAAGCAGAAGAAACGGCCAGGGAAACTGCGGCGGAGCAGCAACGTCAGCGCGACAACGAAATCAGTGACGTGCGCGGCCAGGCGCAGGCGCAACGCAACCGCGAAATTCGCGCAGCGGAATCCGAGCTCAGCACCATGCGCGGCACGCTGGCCAACAACCAACGTACCATCGCACGTTTGAACGCGATTCCCGAAGCGAACCGCACCTCGCTTCAATCTGTGCAGCTCGCTAACGCCGTGAACGAAAACGCAGCGCTTGGTCCAGCGATTCTTGCTCAAGAGCAAAGCATCGAGAACCTCCGCGCGGCGGAACTGCCAATGCCTGCTACGCCGAAGACGACTGGGAACGGAGTCACCCCTCCACCCTCCACCGTTCCGAACCCAGCCTAACGCGTCGTAACCAGGCCCCATACCGCAGCACCTCCTTGCGGTAGCGCAAAACCCGAGTCGCACTAGTTGCAACTCGGGTTTTGTCGCGTCTGCTGTAGGCCCGCGCCCGTGCAGGAGTCCGATCTGTGCCTGGCACCTCATGTGCATCTCGTGTTCGGCATGGACGTAGTCATCATTGGTGGTGGTCTCGCGGGCCTCAGTGCTGCAGCCAAATTGCAACACGCGGGCCTCCGCACAATCGTACTCGAAGCGCGCGGTCGGCTCGGGGGACGCGCGCTCTCCAAGCCCATCGCTGGGGTGCCGATTCCCGTCGAGCTCGGTGCCGAGCTGGTGCACGGCGATCTCATCGACACGCTCGCAAATGCGCCCCTAACGCCCGTGCGTGTGACGGATTTGTTACGAAAGCCTAGTGGACTGGTGGTGGAATGCGACGAACCTGTGCACCGCTTTCGTGAAGGCCATTCTGCGCTGGTGGCTTATCTTCGCGAGCAAGCTGGGGACATCCAGCTGCATGCCGAGGTGACCCGGGTTCAGTGGGATAGCCGCGGCGCAAGGCTTACGCTGCGTGGCGGCGAAACGATTTTTTGCCGCGCTGTGATTTGCGCCTTGCCACTTGGCGTGCTTCGTTACGGCGGCCCACACTTCAATCCCCCTCTCGATGAAAAACTCCGGCAAAGCGGCGCGCTCATCGTCAGTGGTGCGCAACGTGTGACCCTTGAGCTCACCCAGCCGGTGTTTCCATGGGATGGGTTCATGCAGATCGCGCGGCCACGGTTCTCACTGTATTGGAGCCAAACGGATTGCACGATCGTCGCTTTTGCGCCTGGAGAAAGTGCGAGCGCCTTGAACGCCGCCGAACGGATTGACGACGCGTTCGACGGTCTCTGTCACGCGGTGGGTGAGACGCTCCCGCGATCCTTGCTGGCGGCCGCGCACTTGCACGATTTTGCGGCGGATCCTTATTCGCTTGGGTCCTATGTTTTTGCCGACCC
>JBIKMD010000575.1:0-4254 GCA_044359465.1 Myxococcota bacterium | reverse complement strand
AGGGCGCTGCGGGTCAAATCGTCAAGGCGTTCGCCAACTTGGTGCTTGGGGGCAACTACGTCATTGGTCTCGTGACCTTCATCATCCTCATCACCATCAACTTCGTCGTCATCACCAAAGGTGCGGGTCGTATCAGCGAGGTATCCGCGCGTTTTACACTCGACGCTTTGCCCGGCAAGCAGATGAGCATTGATGCCGAGCTTGCGGCAGGTCACATTAACGACAAAGAGGCGCGCGCGCGGCGCCAAGGCCTCGAACGCGAAACGGATTTTTACGGTGCCATGGACGGTGCGAGTAAGTTCGTGCGTGGTGACGCAGTTGCTGCCATTGTCATCACGGCTGTGAACATCGTCGGTGGCTTTCTGGTTGGCGTGCTGCAACAAGGCATGGATGTCGCGCACGCGGCAAAGGTCTACACCGTGCTCAGCGTTGGTGATGGACTTGTATCGCAGCTTCCGGCGCTTCTCGTGTCGAGTGCCGCCGGTATTTTATCGACGCGCTCCGCTTCAGGGTCAGCGCTCGGACCCATGCTCTCCAAGGAAATGTTCTCGCAGGACCGTCCGCTGACGCTCGCGTCGATTGTCCTCGGCGGTCTTGGTTTGATGCCGGGAATGCCCCATGTCATCTACCTGGGTCTTGCGGGGGTACTGGCATACGGCGCTCGCCGCGCCAAAGATGCGCAGCGCGTGGCGGTTGCGCTGGAAGAGGCGCCCAAACCCGCGCCCGCTCCGGTTCGCAATGAGGTAGAGGAGTCTTTGCAACTCGGCCTGATTGATCTCGAGGTGGGCTTCGATTTGGTGCCCCTCGTCGACCAAGCAAAAGGCGGCGAGATTCCCAAGAAGATCCAAGGCCTGCGTAAGCAGCTCGCGCAAGAGCTCGGCATCGTCGTGCCTGCGATCAACATTCGCGATAATCTGTTGCTCAAACCGGGTGTCTACCGTGTGCTGCTGAGCGGAAATGAGGTCGGTCGTTCGGAGCTGCGTGTAGGGCGCGTCATGGCGATGAGCGCCTCTGGACGCAACGTCGAGATCGGCGGAGAGCCAACACGCGAGCCGGCCTTCGGCATTGAGGCACGTTGGATTGCCTTGAGCGACCGTGACCGCGTCGAACGTTTGGGTTTCACGACGGTCGACTGCGCCACGGTTCTCGCCACGCATTTGTCGGAGCTCATTCGTCAGAACGCACCCGAGTTGTTTGGACGCAAAGAAGCGCAGCAAATCTTTGATTTGTTCTCGGCGCAATATCCGAAAGTCTTGGAAGAGCTCGTGCCTAACATGATGAGCGCCATGGAGGTGGTGAAGGTGCTTCGCCTACTTCTGCGTGAAGGTCAGTCCATTCGCGACATGCGGACCATTGTGGAAGCGTTGCTGGAGAATGCCCATGTCAAAGATCCGGAACAGCTCACGGAGCTCGTCCGCCAGAAGATGAGTCGGCACATCTCAGGGCGCTTTCGCGGCAATGACGGCCGCGTCCATGGCCTGTTCCTGGATCCGCAAGTGGAAGAGGTCTTTCGGCAATTGCAACGCGGCACGGCTTCGCCAGACCCGAATGCGCTTGGCCGCATCATGAAAGCGCTCGAAGAGGCGATGGTGGGCCTTCGCGCCTCCGCACACGCGCCTGTGCTTGTCACTGCGCCCGACGTGCGGCGTTCGGTGCAGACGCTCGTTGGTCGCTATTTTCCTGGCCTGAACGTCATCAGTTTGCGCGAGATCGATCAACGCACCGAAGTCGTCAGCCTTGGGGTCGTCGCTTAGCTCGCACTGTTCGTGTTGATGCCCTTCCAGTCGTCTTTCTTTCGTCAGTTTCCCCGCAAAATGCAGCCCTACGCACAACCCGAGCACACCGGCGCGCGCTGATTTTCTGCGTCTGGCACGCCCGTTGCTCTTCTGGTTTGCATGAGCACTCAGCAAACATTCCGTGGTCGCGATTTGAAAGAAGCGCTCGCGCGAGTGAAGGCCGCACTCGGTGAGGAAGCCCTCATCGTTTCTAGCGAGCACGTTCGTGATGGTTTCTTCGGCCAAGCGGTGGAAGTGGTTGCCCAGCCAGGGGAATCCAACATCGAACAAGGTTTGGCCGCCTATGCCGCGGTGGCTGCGCCGGAGGCGCCTTCATCCTTTGAGCGTCGTTTTCTCCCCCTGGAAGCCGAGATGCGCCGCCTGCGCGCGCAGCTCGTATCAATGGTCAACCGAACGGGTGCTGTCAAAAGCGGCCACTCGACTGATGGAAGTTCTGACACTTCGTTGGTGTCGCGCTTGTTGATGCTCGGTTTTCCTTTGGAAACCGCGCGCAGCTGGTCGGCACGATTACGGCAAAGCAAAGATCCCATGACCGCCATCGAAAAGCTCGTGTGGGATAGTGTGGAGCTCGGCGGGCCGATCGCGGGGAACGGCGCACGCATCATCATGTGCGTAGGACCCTCGGGCGCTGGCAAGACCACCACCATCGCCAAGTGGGCTGCGCGCGCCGCGCTCGAAGAGGGCCGTCGCGTGCTCGTGATTACTCTCGACGCGTTCCGCGCCGGCGCTGTTGAACAACTGACACGGTACACCAAGCTCATCGGTTGCGAGCTGCAGGCGCCCCGCACCAACGCCGAGCTCTTCTCCTTGCTGCGTTCTCGCCCAACGAACGAGCTGATTTTGATCGACACCGCCGGCCGCGATCCGAGCGCGCAACACGATCTGGCTGCCGTTGCCAACGAGCTCCGCAACATCGACTCACGCGCCGAAGTGCATCTGGCGCTTCCAGCAATGTATGGCCCGCGTAGCCTGCGCGCGGTGATTGCGCAGTACCGACGCTTTCACATCAACCGCTTGTGCTTCACCAAAGTAGACGAGACGCATGACTTTGCGCCGCTCGCCTCTGTCATCGTCGCCGACCGGTTGCCTCTGTCCTATCTCACCGTTGGTCAACGTATTCCCGACGACATCGAGCTGGCTAGTGCGGATGCGATTTGTCAGCGCATCGTGCCGAGTCTCGTTGGCGTTTTGTGTTCAGACGACATCGTCGTCGAGGAGCGCCTCGTATGAAAGTGATTGCCGTCACCAGTGGAAAAGGCGGGGTTGGAAAGACCTCTATCGCCGCCAGTCTCGCAGTCGCCATGCAATCGGCCGGAGCGCGTGTGCTCGTGATCGATGCAGATTTGGGCCTTGCAGACATGAACTTAGCGTTCGGCGTCACGCCAACGCACTCGCTGCTCGACGTGGCGGAAGGCCGCGTACAAGTTGTTGATGCGCTGATTGAAGTCGCTGGTGGCGTGAAGCTTCTTCCTGCGTACGCCGGCAGCTTCGACCTTGCGAACCTCGATGAACGCCATCGTTTGGCCCTGATGCAGTCCATCGATTCACTTCCGGAAATTTTTGATGTCATCATCGTGGACACGGGCGCAGGAATTGGCGCCACAGCCATGAGCTTCGCGGCCGCTGCGACAGACACCATCGTTGTGTCGACGCGTGAACCGACGTCAATCGCCGATGCTTACGCCGCGATCAAAGTGCTGTCTCAACGCTTTGGTCTTTCGCGCGTTCATCTCCTCGTCAACTCCGTAGAAACGGCGGCTGACGCAGACTCGGTGCACGCAACCATCGCGCACATGGTGCGACGTTTCCTGCGCGTCAAAGTCGAGCCGCTCGGCTATGTGTGCCGAGACGCTGCCGTTTCGTCCGCTTGGCGCAACGGATCGCCACTGTTCCTTTCGGTGCCCGAATCACCAGCGAGCCACTGCGTGCGCGCTGTTGCGTCGCGGCTCATGCGATCGGCGGATGCCCCAATGCATGGCGGCGTTCAGTTGTTTTGGCAGCGTCTCTCGGCTGCACAAGGAGCCATGTCATGAAAGCGAACGCCATTCAGTTGTCGCCAGACCTAGACCGAGAAGGCGTCATTCGCGCGCTGCTGCCGATTGTTCGCAAGAACGTAGCCCGTTTGTCGCGCGGCCCTTACGCCAAGGTTCGCGACGATGATTTGATGAGCGCCGGAATGGTGGGGCTCTTCGAGGCAACGGCTCGTTTTGACCCAAAACGCCTCGATAGTTTCATCGGCTATGCGAACCTCCGCATTCGTGGTGCGATGCTCGATGAGCTGCGCAAAGCCGATGATCTGACCCAAGACATGCGCTCTCGCTCGCGCACGCTCGAGACTGCCGTTGCGAAGCTCGCCCACGAGCTCGGTCGTCCTCCGGAAGCGGAGGAGATCGCAGAGCGACTCGGCTTGAACGACGAAGCCTACACAGCGTTCATGGAATCCGTCTCCACACAAAAG
>JBIKMD010000010.1:0-14404 GCA_044359465.1 Myxococcota bacterium | reverse complement strand
CCAATCGCGCCAAAGAAGCTGACGTTCATGCCCACTTGGAGCTGGCTCGCACGCGTCGGATCATTGAACCCACCACCGTCTGCGCGGAGTTGATTGAACAACACCGCAGTCACGATATTGGCGACAAGGAAGCCCGTCTGCAGCACGAGAAAAATCGTCCCGCGCACTGGCGAGCCCGCCAGGTATTGTCCGATGCCGAATGGCGCCAAATAGTACCACCGCCAACGTTTGGCCTCGGTGGGCGCTTCACTTTGTGGCGGCATGGGCGCGCTCGCAACCACGCGCGGCGCATCGCTCACGGGCGCTGTTTCTGGTGGCGAAGGATCTGCCGCAGGTGCTTCGTTTGGCACCTGGGCTTCCAGGTACGCGATCGTTTCGTCGAGCACCTCGTCCGGGTCCAAGCGAAACAAAGGAAAGCGCTGCTTCAAGATCTTGTACTGCGCGACGGCGTCTCCCTTTTGGTCACTGTTGTACAACGACAACACGAGCCGCTTGCGCGCGTTTGTTTCTTCTCCGCGCAGCGTATCGTCGCTCAGGATCTTGTCGATGAGTTGTTTGTACAGGACCGCCGCCTTGACGAACTCTGCGCGCCGGTACGCCGTGCTGGCTTTGTCTTGCAGCGATTTGGCGGGCGACACGGCCAGCGCAAGCAGCGCAAAAAGTACAACACCCATTCTACGTTTAGAGCGCACCTACATCCTTCGTGGCAACTATAAGTGATGGAGTCTGGTGAACGCGTCGCCGATCGTTACCTCATTGGGGAGGAAATTGGTCAGGGCGGCATGGCGCGCATTTTCAAGGCACTCGATGAGCGCACCGGGAAAACCGTGGCGATCAAAGAGGTCACTCTCGGCGGCACGCAAACCGGCGCTTTTGCTCCGCTCGATTGGTTCAAGCGTGAGCTCAAAGCGCTCATGCATCTTGACCATCCGAGCATCGTTCGCCTCGTCGATCATGGCGGTTTCGATGCAGGCACGCCGTATTTTGTCATGGAGTTCTTGCGCGGACGCGATCTGCAGGCGCTCGTGGAGAAACAAGGCGCGCTACCGGAGGTGGTGCTCATTGCTGTGGCTGCGAAGCTGCTCAGCGCGCTTGCGGCAGCGCATGCGGCAGACGTGATCCATCGTGACGTGAAGCCAGCTAACATGTTTCTCTGCGACGACGGCCGTGTGGTGCTGATCGATTTTGGCTTAGCGCGCGCAACGACTGCGGACGCCGGCCCGACGCTCGCGCAAAGCTTGAATACGAAGCTCATTGGTACACCACAATTCTACTCCCCGGAGCAGCTAGAAGGGGTGGCACTCAGCCCGGCGAGTGACCTCTTTTCTCTTGGCGCTTCGTTGTATTTCTTGGCTTCCGGACAGCATGCATTCGCAGCAAACAACGTGCTCGACGCGCTGCGAGCCATCGCAAACGGCAGGCGTTCCTCGCTCGCGGTGGATGCGCCAGATCTGCGCGTGTCAACACGTGATGCGATTGAGCGTTTGCTCGCGCATGATCCCGCAAACAGACCGGCCAGTGCACGCGATGCACTCCGCCAGTTTCAAGCGTTGATGACCGCAGAATCGGAGGGGGCGCTCATTCTATATGCGCAGCAGCGCCTGGCTGGTGCGCCCATGCAAGAAACGCAAATCGTCTCTGCCACTGGCAAAACCGAGCTCACGCACGACACGCAAATCGTTTCGCGTGCGCTGGCAGATGCGACGCAGATCTCGGCGAGCGCCACACAAGTGCAGACGCGGCCAAGCGCGCAAAAGACGGAGGTTCGAGCGACGCAACAAAAACGTCTTTGGATCGTGCCGGCCCTGGTACTGCCGCTTCTCGCGGTCGGCGTGGGCATCGCGCTCTCCAAACGAAAGCAGCCTGCCGCACCACAGGCGCCCGCTGAGCTTGCGCCGCTGCCAACCGTGCCGGTGCCCTTGCCGGCAACACCCATCGTGCCAGAGGTGCCGCCGGAAATGCCGCCCCCAGTAGTCGAGCACCGCGATGAAAAAGGGAGCGTGGTGTGTGAGCTCGCCCAGTGGGCAGAGATCACGATAGACGGCAAATCCTACGGAAAAAAACAGGCTGCCGCGACCTTTAGCTTGCCAGCCGGGAAGCACACGTTCGTGTTTCGTAACGACCGCTATGGCGAGCGCAAAACGACCCTCACCGTGCGGCCAAATAGGACCGCGGAAGTGCTCGTGAATTTCGTGGAAAACAAACCCTAATTTAGTTGAGCAACTAAGCGTCTCCCAGCCATCGACTTCACCCCCTAAAATCGCTAGTCCGAGCACCCTATGGTGGATACGCCTCCCCCGCCCCCAGCGCCTCCGGGCCCAAACAACGTTTCGCCTCACAAGTTGCCGCCCGTACCGCGCAACATGGAAGACGAAATGCGTCAGTCGTACCTCGATTACGCGATGAGCGTGATCGTGGGCCGCGCGCTTCCAGACGTGCGCGATGGTTTGAAGCCCGTGCATCGGCGCGTGCTCTTTGCCATGAATGAGCTGTCCAACTCGTATAACCGCCCGTACAAAAAATCGGCGCGTATCGTTGGCGACGTCATTGGTAAGTACCATCCGCACGGTGACTCGGCTGTGTACGAGACCATCGTTCGCATGGCGCAGGACTTCTCGCTGCGTTACACGCTGGTCGACGGCCAAGGTAACTTCGGCTCGGTCGACGGCGATGCTGCGGCCGCGATGCGTTACACCGAAATCCGCATGAACAAGCTCGCCGGCGAGCTGCTTGCGGACATCGAAAAAGAAACCGTCGACTACGGTCCGAACTACGACGACTCACTGCAAGAGCCGCTGGTGATGCCGTCGAAGTTCCCGAATCTGATCGTCAACGGATCAGCGGGCATTGCCGTAGGCATGGCGACGAACATTCCGCCGCACAACCTGCGTGAAGCGATCGACGCCTGCATCATGCTGATCAAGAACCCTGAAGCCACGACCATGGACATCCTGGGCGTGATGCCAGGTGCGGACTTCCCAACCGGCGCCTCGATCATGGGCCGCGCTGACATTCTCAAATACTACGAGACCGGCCGCGGCATTTTGAGCATCCGCGCCAAGACGCACGTCGAGACCAATCCCAAGAATGATCGCGAGTCGATCATTGTGGATGAGATTCCTTACCAGGTGAATAAGGCGCGTCTCATTGAGACGATGGCCGACCTCGTTCGCGAAAAACGGCTCGAAGGTATTAGTGATCTGCGCGACGAGAGCGATCGCGAAGGCATGCGCATCGTCATCGATCTCAAACGCGATGCGATTGCTGACATCGTGCTGAATCAATTGTTCAAGCACACCGCGCTGCAGACCAGCTTTGGCGTGATCTTGCTCGCCATCGTCAATGGCCAGCCTCGCGTATGCACCATGAAGGAGTTGATCACCAACTTCATCGCGCATCGGCGCGACGTGGTCATTCGCCGGTCGCGTTTCGATTTGCGCAAAGCGCGCGAACGTTTCAACGTGCTGCTTGGTTTGCTCGCGGCGCTCGATAACATCGATCGCATCATCACCATCATCCGCGGCTCCAAAGACGTGGATGAAGCGCGCGCCACCTTGCTCGCAGAGAAGTTCAACAACTCGAAGTCGCTCGAAGCCCTCAAGCAAGTGATGGATCCCGGTATCGATGAGGCGCTCAAGCAGGGCTTCACGCGCCTCAACGATGCGCAAGTGTCCGCCATCCTCGAGATGCGTTTGCAACGCCTCGTGGGCCTCGAGCGCGACAAGATCCTGCAAGAAGCGCTCGAAGTACGCGATTTGATCGCTTACCTCATGGAAATCCTTGGCTCGAACGAGCGCCTCATGGCGGTCATCGTCGAAGAGCTACAAAAGATCCGAGAAGAATACGGCGACGATCGCCGCACGACGATTGAAGTCGATGCCAAGGATCTCTCCGTGCTCGACCTGATCGCGGATGAAGACGTGGTCGTCACTGTGACGAACGACGGCTACATCAAGCGCTCTGCCACGAGTGCCTACCGCGCTCAGAAACGCGGCGGACGCGGTCGTTCTGGCATTGCGACCAAAGAAGAAGATTTCGTGGCGAACATCTTCGTGACGTCGACGCACAGTTATGTGCTGGTGTTCACGAATCTTGGCCGCCTCTATTGGCTCCCTGTGCACCAGATTCCAGAGAGCGGTCTCAACACGCGCGGCAAGCCGATCATCAACCTTGTGCAGATTGAACAAGGCGAGAAGGTCCAAGCGTTGCTTCCGGTACGCCGCTTCGAAGAAGGCAAGTTCGTGTTCTTCTGCTCGCGTCTTGGCACGGTGAAGCGCACGGACCTCATGCAGTACGCGAACGTGCGTCCGAGTGGTCTCATCGCTACGGGCATCGATGAAGGCGATAGCTTGATTGGCTGCGCCATCACGGACGGTAAGAGCGACGTGATGCTTGCGACCAAACACGGCATGGCCATTCGCTTCAACGAAGAGGATGTCCGCGCCATGGGCCGTAGCGCGACGGGTGTGAAAGGCATTACGCTCGAAGAAGGTGATGAAGTGGTCTCGCTAGAGATCTTGCGTCCAGACGCGCCCACGTTGCTCACTGTGTGTGCAAACGGCTACGGTAAACGCACCGAGCTCAGCGAATACCGCGATCAATCGCGTGGCGGTAAGGGCATCATCACGATCAAGACCAGCGAGCGTAACGGCAGCGTGGTTGGCGCGCTCACGGTTCACGAGACAGATGAAGTCATGTTGACCACCGACCAAGGCACGATGATCCGCATGAAGGTGGACGAAGTTCGCATTGCCGGCCGCAACACGCAGGGCGTGCGACTCATCAACGTGGGCGAGGGTGAGAACGTCACCAGCATCACCCGCATTGCGCAGGAAGACGAAGCCGTCGTTCCACCAGAAGGCGGCGAGACGCCCCCGTCAGAACCCGCCGCAGAATAACTTCAGCAACATCAACTCGAGTCCGCTCCAACTAGCAGGTCATGCGAGTGAGGTCTTTCATGCACGCACCTGGTCCTGGCGTCGTCAGCTTCATTCGTGGTGTACGCAAACAAGGTTTCCTGCAGCTCGCGGGGGCGATGTGGCGCGAGTACGGTGATGTCTTTCAGGTACGCATTGGCTCGCGTACGCTGGTGTTTGCCATGCATCCTGACGCAGTCGAGCAGGTGAACGTGTCGCGGCGGCAGAACTACGACAAGCTCGGCAGTTACGATTCTGTTCGTGATTATTTGACGGGAGAGGGGCTAGTCGCCAGTACCGGTGAGCTTTGGCGGCGCCAGCGTAAGCTTCTGGCGCCGTTCTTCACGCCCAAGGGGGTGCAAGCTTACGCGGATCTCATGCTGCGCGACAGTCTTCGCCTTGCTGGCCGCTGGGAAACCCTCGCTCGCGGCGGCGCACGCGTGGAGATGGCGCACGAAATGACGCAGGTGACGGCGAGCATCATCTTGCGCGCCATGTTCAGCTCCGAGACGATGGAGTCCATCGAGCAGATGAAGGACGCCGTCGAAACGATGATTCAATTTGTGACGGGGCGTATGCCGGGTGTGAGCCTGCCCGTGTGGCTGCCAACGCCAAAGAACCGGCGCTACCTAGCAGCGCGTAAGCTTGTTCATGAGTCTATTGCTAAATTGATCGCTGAACGCCGTGCTGGTGATGAAGCGGCGTGGCCAGATGACCTGCTCTCTCGCCTCATGCGCGCGCGTGACGAAGAGACCGGTCTGCCTATGTCTGAAACGCTGCTGCGCGACGAGTCAATTACGACCTTCTTTGCGGGTCACGAGACGACAGCGCGCACTATGACCTTCACTTGGTATGCGCTCGCAACGAATCCTCAGGTGGCGGCCAAGCTGCACGCGGAGCTGGACGCGGTGCTTGGTGATCGCGCGCCTACGGTCGACGATCTGCGGCAGCTTCCGTACACCTTGCAAGTGGTGAAAGAGGTGCTGCGTCTCTATCCAGCAGCGCCGTTCTACGTGCGTGATGCGATTGGCCCCGATACGCTTGGTGGTTTCGATATCCCAGCGGGTGCGGGTGTCATGCTTTCGCCCTACTACACGCACAGGCACTCGGGATTCTGGCAACGACCAGACGCGTTCGAGCCGGAGCGCTGGAGCAAAGAGCAGGAAAGCGCGCGGCATTCACACGCCTATCATCCCTTTGCGGCGGGCGCGCGTGTCTGCATTGGCAACAACTTTTCTCTGCTCGAAAGTCACTTGCTTCTTGCTGTGCTCGCGCGGCGTTTTTCGCCAAAGCTGCTTCCTGGTTATGAACCTAAGTGGCAAATGCAGGGCGTGCTTGGTCTGGCCGGCGGCATGCCCATGATCATCTCTGAGCGTTCGCGCGGGTAAGCCAAAAAGCATTCGGCTTCTGCGGTGAATGTGGCAGAATGGCCTTCATGCGGGTGTTTGTCCTCGGTTTGGTGATGCTTGCCGCGTGTCGTTCCGATGTCAAAAACGGCATTGAAGCGGCGAACCAACAGTTTTTTGAGCAACGCTACGCGCGTGCCGAAGGTTTGTTTCGCCGCACGCTCAAGCGTCTCGACGAACGTGATGACGGCAAAGCCAAGCCTTCGCCTGAATTGCTCACCGTGCTCGATCGCTTAGGTCGCATCAACGCGCTCTATTTGCACAACTACGAACAAGCGATTCAGGACTATGGCCGCTTGGTGTCCGACTATCCAGACACGGAAGAGGGCTTCGAAGCGCAGGTTACCGTCGCAGACATCTTCGAGAACCGCCTCGGCAATTTGCCGCAGGCCGCTACCGAGCTGCAGCGTCTCGTGCGCAAATTTCCGAACCACGCGGAGACGCCCAAGTACCAGCTCGCGCTCGCCGAGCTCTACTTTCGTATGAAGAATCACGAACAAGCGGAGCTCGCCGCGCAGGAGCTCGTCAAGCGCTGGCCGGCCTCTCCATACGTACCCAAAGCGCGCTTCAATATTGCCAACGTGGCTTACGTCATGGGCCGCGGCGAAGAAGCCCTGAAGATCTACGAACAGTTGCTCACGGAATTTCCAAACGATCCCGTAGCGCCGCTCGTGCAATTCGAAATGGCGAGTTGTTACCAGGAGCTCGGCAACACCAATCGTGCGCTCGATTTGCTCTTTGGCGCGCTCAAAACGCATCCGCATCCGCAGGTCGTCCAGCGCAAGATCAATCGCATCCGCCGCCGTCAGAACATCACGCAACCGCACAACGCCATCTTCGTCGACCGCGGCCCGCAAGCCCGTGTGCCTGCGCTCAAGCGCAAGGCCACCGCCGAGGCGCCTGCTGAAGCCGCTGCGCCCGAGCCCGAAGAGGTCCCCTGACTTACGACATTTGCGCCGAAGCAGCGGACCCAAACAACAAAACGAATACGACGACCAGGGAGTGCCTTGAAAGTGATGCGGGTCGCCCCCAGCAGTGCGACCAACACTTATGCTGCGAGTCTCCGTCGAAGCTCAGACAAGTAACTGAGGGGATTCGCAAACATCTCAGCCGGCGCATGCTCACGCTGCGGCTCCCACAAAACCTGTGTCCATGCTTTCTCGTCGAGCACGCGTGTCATCGCCGCAACCTGCGTCTCAATGCGCGAGTCGGGCGAAAAGAAGTCGCGGTATTTCATCACGAAGCGCTTTCCGCTCGGCAAACGCACGACTTGCCGATTGTTACGGATCAACAACTTCGACAAGCCGTTCATTTTTAGAAGCGCGGCGTCGATAGCGCGCTGGTTCACTTTTGGATGCTCGGTTTCGGCGATTTGTCTGAATACCGCGATGTGCTCTTCTCGCGAGAGCGGTTTGCCTGCGCGAACGGCAGCGTGAATCGTCAGATAGGGCTGCATGCGAAGCCACCGCTCACCGTCGACCATTGACTCGGCCTCTTCGCCATAGCGTTTTGCCATTTCGTGATTGATGATCGCTTCAACGAGCGCGTCGTAGGTAGCGTCACCCATCGCGTCGCCAAACGCGGCAAGGCTCTCCGCCGTGCGTCCGATAGCGAGGAACCACGGCAGTTTCTGCTTGCCCTGTTGATCATAGACGAACAAGGCGTGAGCACTGGCGAGTGCGAACATGTTTTGCTCGCGCGAATCGAAGTACAAATGATTCCATATGAGTGCGCGTGTCGGCAAATCGCCGGCGGCTCGGGAGATTCGTGCTGCTTCGTCGATCACTTGTTGGTACATGCAGTGTTCTCGCAGCCGGTGGCGGTCGAGTGCGCACGACAAACGGCTGTTTTGGTATGCCCAGGCTGCTTGTCGCTTGAGCCAAGAACGACTGTCAGCCTTCAAGCGCAACGGATTGTGTAAGCTGCGGCCAAAGCAGAGAGCGACCTTGACTACCTTTAGGCCCGAATGCGGATATTCTGGGTGAGCATGTATCGATACTGTGAGTTCAGCCGTGTTGCCCCTTTTGCTGCGCTGATCCTACTCGCCTGCAGCTTGCCTCGATCGGCCGATCAAGGCGCAATCGTTGTCAACTTGACGCCCTTGCGAAAGGCTCTCTCTTCTGGGGATAGCCTGGACACTGTCGGACTTCTTGTCATGCGGGGTAAGCTTGCAGGCCTCGATGAAGAGCAAAGAAAGTTGGAGGACGCAACGGGGGCGGAGAGCGAGTCGCTGACGCAAGCGCCATGGATGGTCAACGCGGCGGAAACAACCGGGGTCATCGAAATCGCTAGCATTGCCGAATCTCTCCCTATCCCGCAACGCGCCGTCAGCGTCGTGAAGGGTGCGCTGGCGTTTCCGAAGCTTTCAGAAGCGACGCAAGAACAGAGGGACCAGGCTTCGGTGGTGCCGCCGGTGTCCTACTACACCATTGAGATCCCGGCGGGCAGCGATCGCTTCGAGCTAGAGTTGCCGTCTGGTGCGCACCAGAACTTATTTCTTATTTCCTTCACACGGTCACCGCTCGACGGCAGGCTAAGGCCAACGCATGTCGCGGCCGCACTCGACGTCACAATGAAGGCACAGTCCAACACCGAGGTAGTGTTTGGGGCCTACGCTGCCGGTGCTGTCGTCCCGCAGTTCTTGCCTCCCACGATCGCTGGTCTTCGCGATAGCGCGGGGAACGCAATTTCGGCACTACCTTCGCTCTCTTGCCTCGCAGTAGCGAAGGCCTCCGCGCCTCGGCCCGATTTTCCGCCGGTATCGCTAGCGCGGATGGCTGTGGGAAGTGTCGCGACTCAACTACAAGAGGCTGGCGTTGCCGGCCTGTTCATCTTGCCGACCGGTCGCTACAGGCTCGATTGTTTCGCGGCGTTTGCGGGACGCTTGTTTGGCGTAGATCCCAAGCAGCCGCTTGAGGTCGAGGTCAAACAGGGCGAACTGTTGGTGCCGACTGCAGGTCTGATCAATGTGCGAGATGTTTTGCCCAATGGAAGTGGTGGCACTGTCGTGCTGCCTCCGGATACAAGTACCCCGGGTTCGAATCGCTACCAAATTCGGTTCTCGCAGATAAGTGGTGGCGTCCAGGGCTCTCCGATCAAGGGATCGAACTATGTTTCCGGTACCCCCGCGTCAATTCTGATTCAAGCGAGCACTGCGGAGGGATTCTCTCAAGTGGGCGCAAACGAACGAGTACGACTCGAGATACGACCCGCATTCGACGCACTAAATTGGGGGCAAGACGTCTCCGGCGGGAGGTGGCTTCCTCTCGATGATGGGAGAGGTCCCATGGAAGAGCTAGATGTGCAGCTTGTCGATGGGTTAGCCGTCATCGATAACGCGTTGCGCACCGACAGCCTCATGACGGCGGGGGGCGTGCATCAGTACATCGCGACAATCCAGGCGTATGATGTCGACCAACGCCTTCTGCGCCGCGAAGGGGCCTTTTACTTCACCATCAGCGACGACACACAGGTATGCGCGAGCCAGGTGGTTGACCATGTGGAGAACTTTGCGCTTACGGACATGCCGGACATCTTGACCCTCAATCGTTCGCGAACCACAGGCATTTATGCTGGCGTCGCTGAGAATGTCCTGGTCGTGGCAGCCTCCGCTTCTCCTGACCGCTGTGCAGTTTCGCTCAACGGCGCCGCAACTGAGCTCCTCTATCGGCCGCTTCTTGGCGCTGACGCGAGTCTAGTCCTGTCAACTTCGTTCTCTCCTCAGCCGAGCGGTGCGTTTTCCATCAGCGGGCCCGCAGGCAGTCAGTCTGTCATCTATGATGCAATCCAGCCCGCTCAGCCGAGCGAGATGGCGCCGCCGGCGGTGGGCAGTGTTTCAACACCGCTCGATATAGAGACGCGTATTCAGTCTTTACCCCTATCCGTTTCGCATTGGTTCTTGAGGATTCGTGTCCGAGAAACTCCCTAATCGTCAGCCGCAGCGAGAGCGTGATGACTGACGAGCCTGTGCTGGCGCGGCGCACGGTGTTCCGCTGGGCGTCGACGTCTGTGCCAAAGTCAGAACGGGAACAGACTCACCGAAGAGCACGCGGAGAAAAACAGAAAAAACGTCGCCAATGTCAGCCGTCTCTGCGCTATGAGCGGCCCTTGCGGTGCATCTTTCCCCGTCTGACGCCGACGTTGGGGATATACCCTAGCCGTTAGTTCTCCGTTGCCTCGTCATCCTGTTCTTCGTCGAGCATCAAACGGATACCACGGTGTGATTTCAGCGCAGTCCACACGCCATCCCGAATCTCAGCAAACGCAGCAGCGTCCGGTTTATGAAAGAGGCGTTTTAGGATGTTCAGTCCAGCGTCGAACTCCACTGAGACCATCCACCGGCCTGGTTCCTCTGTTGGCCCCTCGGCCATGAACGCAAATGCGACCCAAAATGAGTCTGTGTTGCGCTTCACCCAGAAGCCCCACCCGTAGTCCTCTTGAATAGGCTCATCGAAATGGAATCCGCGTTGAGAAAGCGACGAGAGTTGATGTCTCACCCACGTAGCGAGGTCTTCACCAAAACAACACGGATTGATGAAATGCGGCTTCACCTCTCGGTGTTCAAATGCGTCGGTTTCGATCTCGATGCTGTCTTCCATTCTCGCGTGTCTCCAGGGTTTTCATATAAATGAGAGGGGTTGTTCCGGCTAGCCGCCGCAGCCAATCGCATTGGCTCGCTCGGAGTTGGCAATAGCTTGCTTTCGCTGAGTTGAGCGGCTTCGTTGCAACCATCGGGGCAGAGGCAAGCGACGCATCGAAACGAGGGTGGTGCCCGTGGACAAACTTGCCCGGCACACGCTAGCCAACTCCGGTGCGCCACTCAGCGTTCTCTAAATTTGCCGCCGGCGTTGTTGCCTACAATCTCTTTGTCATTTTGTTTGGCGCTTGGGTGCGCATCACTGGCTCGGGTGCTGGCTGCGGCGACCACTGGCCCACGTGCAATGGGGACGTGATTCCGCGCGCGCCAGAGCTCAAGACCATCATCGAGTTCACCCATCGCCTCACAAGTGGGCTCAGTCTGATTCTGGTGCTCGCTGTTTTTGTGTGGGCGTTTCGTTCGTTTGCCAAAGGACACCCGGTTCGAAAGGCCGCACTTGGTTTTGTTGTCTTCATCCTGCTCGAGGCCGCGGTGGGCGCGGGTCTCGTTTTGTTTCATTTGGTCGAGAAGGACAGCTCGGCGGCGCGCGCCATCGTGATTGCGTTCCACTTGGTCAACACGCTCGGCCTCATCGCCTCTGGTACACTCGCGTCGTATTTTGCCGCAGGGCCACGCATGCGGGTCAGTATCGCTAAGCCGGAGCGCACCTTGCTGATTGGCGCGATTTTGATTGTAGTCGTGACCAGCGCCACCGGAGCGATCACTGCGCTGGGAGATACGCTGTTTCCTGTTGCGTCATCCTTGCCAATGGCGGAACGCGCCTGGGATGATCTGAGCTCAGGCTCGCATTTTCTCGTCCGCCTCCGCATCATTCATCCCGTCGTTGCGATTTGCGGCGCGGTTTGCCTGACGATCGTGGCGCGTTTGACGCGTATGCGCTCGCCGGCCCGCGTGACGAGCGTTGCGAGCAAAGCGCTCACCGCGTTCGTGCATACGCAAGTCCTACTTGGATTTGGCAATATCTTGCTAAAGGCGCCGGGCTTCATGCAGCTCATCCACTTGTTCATGGCCAACTGCGTTTGGGTGGCGTTGGTGGTGCTGGTGGCGTCTCGGATTTGGCCAGCCGAGCGAATGGCGAAACCGGCCTAACGCACGCTCCGATACCTTTGCTGCATGCCAATTTCTTTGGATCCAGCAGTACGCCCTGTCCTCCGTGCAGATGAGCCCGCAGCGCCGGCTTCCGCAGCCCTTACACCCGCGCTACCAAACGATGCCTTCACCACTGCGCCCGCTGGCTCGCTTTCTGCGCCCCTCACGCCGGCGTCTGGTGGCTTGAACGCTGTTGGCGTTCGCACTTGGACACCACCCAAACGTATGCCCACTGCGGCCGGTCTTGGGGTCACGACTATTCATCGCTTTACTGAACCTCGCGTCACGCCGTCGATCATCGCGGTGACCGTCTACACGCCCATTCCAACGACTGACGTGCCCGGCATCATGCGCAACACTAACGACAAGCCTTTTGCTGAGCCGCTGCCGCGCCGTTTTGTTATTGATGATGGTGGGCTGACGCGCGCGTTCACTGGCATTGATCTGAGCCGAGGCTCTGCGCTCGATCAGAAGCTCGATGCCATTGTCGCCCGCATGCCGAAACAAGCAGACGGAAGCATCGCCAAAGAAGACGCTATCGAGTTTGTGAAACGCGAGACCAACAAGCTCATCAAATGGACGCGGGGCAGCTCGGCGAATGATGGCCGAGACGAGTTCGACTGGGATAAAGCGATTGTGGTCGACCGCGCGCATGTGCAGAACGTCTTCAACGGTGCGGCGTATCAAACTGTCGGCGAGCCACCGATTGGCACGGGTCAAACCATGACCATCGCGCCGCTCGAAGCTTACCTTGATGCCGGCGAAGGCTACTGCATTCAAAAAGCACTACTCGCCGCGTGTCTGCTCGACAAAGTGGGTGTGCCGTTTCGTATCGTGAACGGCGCTGTTGCTGGTTCGCCCGGGCGTTCGACGGGCCACACTTGGCTAGAGCTAGACGATGGCCGCGTGCTCGATCCGGCCTGGTCGAGCCTTCAATCCGTCACCTTCGATCACGACACGCATGCCACATGGTTCCGTTTTGGCGGCTCCTATCGTTACGCGAATCAGAGCTACCCGTTCATGGAGCTCACCTAAGCACAGCTGTTCCCTCTGCGATCTCTTTGGGTGGCGTTTTTCCGCGCGCCCTGGAACACTTCCCAAACCAAAAGTGACCCCATCCTTACAAAGGGACCGTGGGACCATTGGCCACCGACAGTGACCCGCTTGGCCATACCGGCCAACATCGGGACCATCGGCGAACAGGGAACGTTCTTTCTGGGAGTCGCCATGCGTTCAATGCTGTTTTGCGCCGTTTTGTGCTCGTTTGTGTCCGTCGCTGATGCCAAAGACAAAGACCGCTGCCTTTATGTCACCGCAAAATTGAGTGCGACCTTTGGCGTCTGCCCAGCCGATTTTTCGAGCCCACTCGGGCTGTGTTCGGCGGGCACGCTCAGAGGCTTCCCGTGGGCGAACACTAGGTTTCGAGCGACGAACGCGGCTTATTCCGCGGGCATGCCAGACACCGAAGCGCAAACCACGCTCAGCTACACGGGAGAGCTCGAGGTACGCGACCGCTGGGGCTCGCTTACCTTCAAAGACGTTGGGCTCAATGACTCAGCGAACGCTGTGTTCAGCGAGATTGCGCGCGTGTCTGGCGCCACTGGCTTGTACAAGGGTTATTCGGGAACGTTGCAGATCACAGGTCGTTCCGCAGAAGGCGGCCTGACTTTCGAAGGTGACGTGCGCGGAAAACTCTGTCGTTAGAACGAGACCGCGAGGCGGCCAATCACGCGGTGCGCGATGCCTGGCGTGACCACACCTTGCGCGTTACCTGCTGGATTCTGGAGCGCGGCATCGAGTGGCAAGAACAGGCCGTACTGAATCGATGCGTCGAAGCCCTTGTTCTTGAGCGGATTGTAGAACGCTTCGAAGTCGAGCTCGAAGCCGATGGGCGATTTTCCGCCAGGCGTCGATTGTGAGTAGACCGAGTGCGCGTACATGGGGGCGAAGCGACCACCAAGACCGTTGCTGAACGTGTAGGCGACTTCGGGCTTGAGGTACCAGGCGCCGCTGACCGTGCCGAGTAGCTCGCGGAACAAGATCAAGTCCACGCGGTAGTCGCGGTTGAATTGGAAGTTGTCCATCGTATTGTCTGCGCGTCCGCGGATGACGCCGCGCTTGTTGTAGGCATCTGGGCCAATGCCAAAGCCGGGAGAGTCATCACCGCTGGCGATACCAGCACGCAAGCGCACATAGAGCTCTGGCAGAATATCGTAGCGCGCATCCAGCGTGCCGCCCCATTGGCGCGCGAGATTGCGTTGCAGGTCGATGGTGGGCTCGACAAGCGATGCGGGGCTGTTGCTGAGCGGCAAATCGAAATGCGCGTACAGGAATAA
>JBIKMD010000573.1:0-4284 GCA_044359465.1 Myxococcota bacterium | reverse complement strand
TCGGCATTTCACCGAAAGAAGCGCAGTCGATGGACCCGCAGCAACGTCTGGTCCTCGAATGTATCGTTGAAGCGATAGAGGACGCAGGGATTCCGCTCGATACGCTCGTCGGGTCACGCACGGGCGTGTTTTTGGGCGTCAGTACGAATGACTACGCGAGTCTTCAGCAAAGGCTGGGGATCGAGATGGACCCGTATACGGGCACGGGCACGGCGCACAGTGTCGTTGCTGGGCGCGTCTCCTATTGTTTGGGTTTGCAAGGGCCGGCGATGAGCATCGACACGGCTTGCTCGTCGAGCTTGTACGCATTGCACCAGGCGTGCACGAGCCTGCGGACTGGTGAGAGCGACCTGGCGATCGTTGCTGGAGTGAATGCGCTGCTCGACCCCGGGCTCAGTGTTTACTTCTCGAAGGGCCGGTTCATGGCGCCGGATGGTCAATGCAAGACCTTTGACGCGAGCGCAGACGGCTACGTGCGAGGTGAAGGCGTTGGGGTGGTGGTGCTGCAACGCAGCGCGGAGGCAAAAGCGCAGCAGCGGCGTACGCGCGCGATCGTTCGCGGAAGCGCAACCAATCAGGATGGCCGGAGCAGCGGGCTCACAGCTCCCAACGGTCCATCGCAAGAAGCGGTGATTCGCGCAGCGCTGGACCAAGCGGGCGTGAGTGCTGAACAAGTCTCCTACGTCGAAGCACACGGCACGGGAACGCAGCTCGGAGATCCGATCGAAGTCAACGCGCTTGGCGGCGTGTACGGCGCGGGGCGAGCTGCATCGCGGCCACTGCTGATTGGGAGCGTCAAGACAAACATTGGCCACCTTGAAGCGGCGGCCGGTATGGCGAGTGTCATCAAGCTGGTGCTGTCGCTCGAGCACGAGGAGATTCCAGGCCAGAGGAATTTGCGGCGCTTGAATCCGAAGATCGCCTGGAGCGAGCTAGCGATTTCTGTCGTGACGGGCCGAACGCGCTGGAAGCGCCAAGCCGGCAAGAAGCGGATCGCTGGAGCGAGCGCGTTTGCGTTTCAAGGCTCGAACGCGCACGTGATCATCGAGGAAGCGCCCGCGCAAGAAGCTGGGCGCCCAGAGAAGCCCGTCGATAGGCGTGTGTTTGCGACGCTGGTGCTGAGCGCGAAGAGCGAAGCCGCGCTGAAGCTGAACGCCGAGAAGTGGGCGAGCTATCTGGAAGAGACGAACGAGCACTTCACGGACATTGCGTATACGGCGCTGCACCACCGCGCGCTGCTCGAGACGAGGCTCGTGCTCGACGCGAAAGATACGAAGGACGCGGCGCAGAAGCTGAGGCGCTACCTCAAAGGCGAGCCTGCAGACGGCGTACGCTCTGCATTGGACGCAAGGACACTCGAATCGCTGAAGGCCGAAGCGAAAGCGGCAGGCGGCGAGCGAGTGGATCTTCCGACGTACGCGTTTTTGCGCAAGCGCTACTGGGTCGACGAGACGCAGAGGCCGAAGCTCGAGGGGGAGAGCACGGGATACGATTTGCTTGGCGCGGAGACCGAGCAAGCAGATGGGAGCACGCGGCGCATCTTTACGAGTGAAATCAGCACGAGTGAGCAGAGCCCGAGCTGGCCGAGCTGGCTCAAGGACCACGTTGTTCAGGGCGAGGTTGTGGTGCCGGGAGCGGCACAAGTGGAGCTCTTAGCCGAAGCGGCGAAGACAGTGCTCGGTGCCGAGCGAGTGACGCTGAAGGATGTGTCGATAGAGCGGGCGCTGATCGTCAAAGAGGTGATGCGGATTCAGACGGTGGTCGAGCCGGATGGCGCGGTTGTTGTTTACGGACGTCACGCGAAGGAAAAGGGCGCTTGGCAAGTCTATGCGCGCGGCCAGATTGCGACCTGTGAAGAGAAGAAGCCCGAGGCCAAGGCGCTGCCTGCGCTCGAGCCCGTCGATGCCACAAAGCTGTATGGAGGCTTTGAAGCACGAGGGCTGCGTTATGGCGAGGCGTTTCGAACGCTGGTAGCGACGGGTGCGGAGGCTGGTGGGCCGAGCGCGTGCCGTGTCGAGGAGAAGGCGGGCGGCCGTTTCGTGCTGTCGCCGATGCTGCTCGACGGTTGTTTGCAGAGCATCGCGCTAACGAAGAGCGGTGAAAACAACGAGGCGTATTTGCCGTTTGGCTTTTCGCGCATTCATTTCTTCAAGGACGAGACGCCGAAGACGCTGATAGGGCGCGTGGAGTTGTTGAGCGGCCAAGCGGGCCAGGACGAGATTGTAAGAGCGAACATTACGCTGACGCAAAAAGACGGAGAAGTCGTGTGCGTCATCGAAGACGCAAGCTTCAAGCGGGCACGAGCCGGCGCGATCGCAGAGCAAGCGACGCGCGGTGATGCGCAGAAGTGGCTCTACGAGACGGTGTGGCAAAAGGCCGAGCGAGGGAGTGAAGCGCGCGGCGAAGCGCGGCGTGAAGCGCGGCGTGCATGGCTCGTCGTGAGTGAGACGCATGAAACGGAGGTCGCGACTCGTTACGCGCAAGCGCTGCAGAAGCGAGGTGCATCGGCCAAGGTGGTCGACGTGTTGGCGCTGCAGTCGGAGAGAGAAGACGGCGCGGAGCGAGGGATTTTGTGGATTGTGCCCCGCGCCGACGAGGCCTTGGCATCCGTCGCAGAGACAGTGCGCGCGAGAAGTGAGCGCTCGCTCAAGGCGTTGTTGCAGCAGACGCAGGGCCTCGTTGGTGCAGGCGCGACCAAGACGCATCTGACGGTGGTGACGGAAGCGGGTACGGCAGCCGGAGGTCCAGTGAAGCGGCCGTGGCATGCGGGGGTGTGGGGTTTTGTTCGTGTGCTGGCGTCGGAGCATCCAGAGCTGTCACCCGCGCTCATCGATGTGGGCAGCCATGAAGAAAGTGCTGAAGCGATCGCCGACGAGCTTTTGGGCACCGAGCGCGAAGAAGAAGTCGCGTTGTACGGGGAGAGACTCGCGCCGCGCGTGACCCGGGCCTCAGAGTTGCTGCAGCGACCAATGGACAGCGAGAGCTTTGCGCTCAAGACGAACAAACGAGGTCAGCTCGACGGGCTACGGCTGGAGAAGGCGCAGAGAAAGAGCGAGCTATCGGGCAGCGAGGTGGAGATCGAAGTCGACAGCGTTGGGCTGAACTTCCGCGACGTGTTGAACGCGCTCGGGATGTATCCGGGTGACGCGGGTGAGCTCGGCGGGGATTTCTCTGGCGTGGTGACGCGCGTGTCCTCGTCGGTAACGACGCTGAGCGCCGGCGAGCGCGTGTATGGAATGGGGCAGGGCGCCTTCAGCCGATACGTGGTGACGGATGCGCGGCTCGTGAGCCGGACGCCCGAGAAGGTTTCGAACGAAGCGGCGGCGACGCTCGTGTCGACGTTTTTGACGGTGCTGATGGCGTTCGAGGACAAGGCGAGGCTGCAGCGAGGCGAACGCGTGTTGATTCACTCAGCGGCGGGCGGCGTTGGGCTCGCGGCGGTGCAAGTGGCCAAGGTGCTTGGGGCGGAGATCTACGCGACGGCGAGCCGAAGCAAACACGCGTATTTGCGCACGCTCGGGGTCACGCATGTGTATGACTCACGAAGCACGGCGTTTTACGAAGAGATTCAGCGAGACACGGCCGGCGCGGGCGTGGATGTGGTGCTCAACGCGCTGACGGGCGACAAGCTCGTGAAAAGCTTGCAGCTGGTGCGAGAGAAAGGTCGCTTCGTCGAGATAGGGAAGACGGAGCTGCTGAGCGCAGCACAGGTGCAGGCGATCAATGCCAAAGCGCAGTACATCGCAGTCTCGTTAGACCTTGAATCAGTGGCCAACCCCGAGTGGTTCATTGGTGGGTATGCGCGGCTCAATCGCGGGCTCGAGGCGGGTGTGTACACAGCGCTGCCGTACGAAACGAGTGACATCGAGCGCGTGCGAGCGACCTTCCGCGAGATGGCGCAGGGCGGTCACGTTGGTAAACGAGTCGTGCGCCTCAAGGAACAAGCGCTTGTCGAGCGGGGTGGAACGTACATCGTGACGGGTGGGCTCGGAGCGCTTGGGCGGCTGACGGCGGAGTGGCTGAGCAAACAAGGCGCAAAGCAGATCGTGCTCGTGGGGCGCAGTGCGCCGAGCGAGGAGGCCAAGGCAAGCATCGAACGCATGCGGCAAGCCGGCGCGGCGGTGGTGGTGGAGGCGGCGGACATCACGGACGCAGGGCAGCTCGAGGCGGTGGTCAAACGCGCACGGGAAGCAAGCGGAGCGGGACGCATCAGCGGGGTGATGCACGCAGCCGGCGTGCTCGAGGACGCGACGCTCAAAGAACAGAGCTGGGAGAAATTCGAGC
>JBIKMD010000572.1:0-4285 GCA_044359465.1 Myxococcota bacterium | reverse complement strand
GATGAGACGATGCGCTTAGACGCGCGGAGGCCGAAAGAGCTCGGGAGGATCGCGCTCACTGAGAGGCGGTAAGGCATAGGCAATGCGCTCAGCGTAGGCCAAAACGCGGTGAAAATGAGTACTGGCAGGAGGAACGATGGGGCGGCCAAAGTGCGCACAGCTACAAGTGGAACAAAGCGGTGGACAGGTTTTGCCCTCGTCTTCGCATTCGGCTTGGCAGTGCTCGACGTCTGGATTGATGGCGTCACTCACCAGATGCAACGCACCCGAGAGCTGAAGCACGAACAGAATCGCAATCAGACGCACGCCAGGAGTCTACCTAGAAAGCGATGGTGACGCTAGCGACATGATTTGGTGATTCTCAGAGCCGGATGCGGACACGCGTCAGGAACACCGCAAACATCAGCGCGGTGAGCGCCATACCCGCGGCGATCAGCGACCACAAAGTGCGCGGCTGCGCGCCAAACACATCGAACAACACGCCGCCAAGGAGCGGACCAAACGAAGTGCCAAGCGACGACATAAAGCCAAGTAAACCGAATGCGCGACCCATGCGTTTCGGATCACCAAGCGTAGCGGCCATGTCGTTTTGTGCAGGCGAGAACAAGACCTCTCCGAGCGTCGCCACAGCCACGCACAACGCAAGGCCATTGAAGTCAGACACGAAGCCGTAACCCAAGTAACCGAGCGCGAAGACAAGAGGCCCACCGACCAAAGTCGCACGCGAACCAAAACGGCGAATCAGGGCCACCATAGGAAGCTGCAGGACGATGACGAGCACGCCATTCACGGTATACAAAAGCCCGATTTGGTGCGTGGGCATTGCGAGCTGCACACGCGCGTAAACAGACATCGTTGCGAACATCTGCGTTACGAACAAAGCAGAGAAGAACACGATGCAGACGAACACAGTGAACACGGGATAGTCGCGTAGCGTCTGACGAACCGACGCCCATGAGAGCGGATCTTTGGCGGCAGCTCGCGCCTCGGAATCTTGAACGCGGCTCACGGCGTACGCGGCCACAATAAGCAGCGGCGCCGAGGTCATGAACGCAAGCGCGTAGGAGGTGCCCGCAAACAAGCCGCCGATCGCCGGGCCAAGCGCCCAGCCCAAGTTGATACCCGTACGCACGAGGCTGTAGGCGGCAATGCGCTGCTCGGGTGTTGTGAGGTCCGCGACCGCCGCTGAGGCTGCCGGCTCCATGCGCGATCGCAGGTATCCGTTCATGAGGATGAGTGACGCGAGGCCCCAAAGCGGCGCATGAAAGTGCACGGCCGCCCCAAGCGCCAGCATATTCAGTGCGCGCCACAACAGGGCCCGCACCATCACACGGCGCCGGCCCAAACGATCAGCCGCCTCTCCTGCTTCCGCTTGGCTGAGCGCCGCAACGATCCCCGCTACAAAGAAGATCGCGCCATAGACTGTGGCTGGCAGTCCACGTTGCTCCACCATGTAGATCGCGAGGAACGGCATCGCGACCGAAAAACCCATGGTGTTGATCGCCCGCGCGAGTGCGAGCGCATACACGCGTCTATCGAGCGCGCGGTACTCCTGAAACACAGCTCACTCTTGGTAAGAAATATAAAACGGAGGCGAGGCGCCGTCGTTCACCACGCGGACGCTCTGGTTGGTGCCCGCGCCTGGCGGAAGCGTACACGTGAGCCGGCGGTTCGGACGTTGCACATCGTGCTCGACGCCTGTGCACTCGTTCGGTCCCACAAACACGAGCGCTTCATTGGCGCCAAAGTTGGTCCCATTGATCGTGAGCTTGACCCCTGATGCGACGGATGGGCACTGCGTTGTGCTGACGCCTTGGTCTTGGCAACCCGTAATCGTCTCGATGTGAGGGAGCGCGTACTGAAGCGCGCCAGGCGAACTAGGCACACCGTCAGAGAAGACGCGCACTGTAGCATTGCCTTTCCCTGGCGGCACTTCACAGAGAATCGCCGAAGGGGCCGACACAAAGACGATTGGACACTGCGCATCGTCTACGAACACGCTGGTATTGGTGGGCACGAAGTTGGTTCCCGAAATGGTAATCCGGGCACCGCCTTCTCGCGAGCACGGCGTCTGGCCTCCGCACTCCCCGTTGATCGAAGTGACAGTTGGGACCGCCGAGTAGACAACCTCGTCCTGGCTCGTATCGCTTTGACCGAAGACGCTCACGCTGAACGTTTGCGAGCCTTGGCCGGGAGGAACCACACACTCGACGGTACCAAACGCGTCCGTCGCACTGCCGGTGATGAGCGGAGACAAACAAGGCTTGCCACCCACACTCACCGCTACTTGGCTCGAAGTGGTGCCCAAATTCTCCACGTCGAAGACAATGGTTTCGCCACCAATCGACGACACGTTGGCAGTGCTCCCGCTCGGTCCGCCCGGCGAACGCAGTGAACCATCAACGATCGACGGGGGCAAATACGAGAACGTAAATGCGCTTGGAAGCGATGTGGCAGCGTCATCGGCTGGACCATTACGAACGATGACGTGAAGATCTGCACCCACCGAGCCCGGCGTCAGCGTGCACAAGATGAGATTGTTCGTGGCACTGGTCGTGGCGCACGGGAAATAGACGCCATCGCGTCCGTACTTGGCAACGGCAGAACTGGAGAAGCCCGCGCCAGTGATCGTCAGGGTTTTGACTGACGAGGTCGGTGTTGGCGATGGGTCAAAAGTGACATTGGCAATCTCCGGCATCACATACGCCAGTTTGGCAGCGTTCGAAGGAAGCCCGTCGACCGTGAGCGCGAGTGTGGTCACACCTTGCCCGGCGGGCAACTGACAAGTCACCCCATCCGCGATCAGCGTGACAGCCGTGCAAGCAGCGCCGCCCACCGAGACCGAGAAATCAGTCGCAGTCGCAGAAAAGTTCTCCCCGCGAATCGTAATCGTGTCTGACGCAGAACAAGCGCGCACATCCAGCGGCGAAGCTTGAACCGCGCAACCCTCCACCGAGCTTAACAGCGGAGCACCATAAGAATAAGCGATGGGTGCTGGCGCAATCGTATACGCCCCGTCCGAACCAATTGTCTTTTGCAGGAACGCAATCTCCGAACCGCTGATCGTCAGCGTCAACGCATCGCTACCAGTGCCTGAAGGAACGCTCACCTGCACTTCGCCTGTGGTGGCAGACGCGATGGTCAGCGGCGCTGAATCACTCACGCGTGCTGCCGTTGCGGCTCCCGCGGGGAACACGCCGCGTAAGGTCACATCGAACGCAGCGAGCGAACGCTGCGCCGGCAGGCTCACGCTATCGACGAAGTACGTAACGACCGGACACGAAGGATCCGGCATAGGCGGCATACACGACGGTTCCGCGCCGCATAAAGCGTCGCACCCATCGCCCGAATCGCGGTTGCCATCATCACACTGTTCGAGCGCATCCGTGGTGCCATCGCCGCAGAACGCGCTGCACACAGTGGTGCTTGCATCGACCTCATCCGGGTGCAGAATGCCGTCACCGGGCTCACCGGCCCCTTGCCCATCATCTAGGCCTACGCTCAGCGAGAACCCGCCGTTTAGGCAGCGCGAATCTGGCGCTGATTCCTTGGCGACAACCAGCTTCTCCGCCTCGATCGCAATCACTTGGGTGGCTTTCCCAGTACAAGCAACACGAATCTGCGTGGCCTCGGTGGTGACTGTGCATTCCTCCGACGCATTTCTGCACGACAGAATCGACGTGTCGACCTCCGCATCAGACAACACGCCGTCACCATCGTCGTCGCCGCCTGCTTCGAACAGCGTGGCTGCGCCGCTGCAGTTCTCGTGCATGTCGAGCAAGGTCGAACGGCTCGCCGCAGGCGGAATTTTAGGCGTGGAACAAGCAGCGGAGAAGACGAGACAAACCAGCGCAAGGTGGCGATAGCTCATACCTCGGCCCTATCAGCTCTAGGGAGGCGTGCAAGCGACCGGTGTACGCCTGAGCGCCGCGGTGTACTCCTGCTTGAGTGCCACTTGCCAAGGGTCTGCCGTGGCCTGAGCCAAGGCAAAAGGGGTGCGCTCCAAGTCCTCGAAACGCGCACAAAACGGCGTGCGCACGAGCCGTGTGCTGAGGCCGTAGCCAATTTCGTAATAACGGTCTTTTAGCGATGGATCGCCGGGTTTGAGCCCACCGATCACATAAAAATCGCGGCCAGCATTCACATCGAGAAAACGTGCAAGCGAAAAACCATAGGGTTCATGCGGATGGTATTTGCGACCGGGAAAGACAAGCCGCGAGGCCCGAGCCACGTACCACTCATAAGTCATGAGCTCCTGATCGAGCAGCACCACATCGGGCCGCTG
>JBIKMD010000571.1:0-4287 GCA_044359465.1 Myxococcota bacterium | reverse complement strand
CGCGTTGTGCGAGACAGAGCTATTGGCTCGCACTGCAGGCAAGGCCATGCAGCGTGGCTTTGGAAAAACAGCAAGCACGGTGCACGTGGGTCGTATCGACACAACCGGCGCGCGAAAGGTGGATCATTGAGACACGAATGGCTCGAATGTGTGACGTGCAAGCGCCACTACGCGACGGACGAAGTACGTTACGCATGCGATTGTGGTGGTTTGCTCGGCGTAGAGCGGAGCGAGGGTGTACTGCGGGCTTTGAGCACGCGCACCTTCGACGCGCGCAAAAACTCACGCGTACCGTGGGAGCTCAGCGGCGTTTGGCGCTTTAAAGAAGCGGTCATGGACGTGGACGCAGCACACATCGTCACGCACCCTGAAGGCGGCACGCGGCTCTACTCGCGGTCCGTGCTGGACGCGTTCGCAGGCACCGAAGTCCACTTCAAACACGAAGGTGAAAACCCGACGGGGTCATTCAAGGACCGAGGCATGACCGCCGCCACCACCATGGCTGTCCGTGCCAAAGCGACGGCGGTGGCATGTGCATCCACAGGAAATACGTCGTCTTCACTCGCAGCGTATGCGGCGCAAGCAGGTAAACGGGCGATCGTCTTTTTGCCCGAAGGCAAAGTGACCGTTGGCAAGATGGCACAGACGCTCGCTTACGGCGCGCTGTGCCTGCAGGTGCGAGGCGATTTTGATACCGCAATGAAGCTCGTCGGTGAAACTGCGCAGACACTCGGCATTTACTTACTCAATTCGAAAAACCCGTGGCGGATCGAAGGCCAAAAAACGATTGTGTGGGAGCTCTTGCAAGATCTTGGGTGGGAGCCTCCGGATTGGATCAGCGTACCCGCGGGAAATCTGGGCAATACCAGCGCTTTTGGCAAAGCACTCAAAGAGGCCTATGAGGCAGGTTGGATCAAAAAGGTCCCACGCCTGTTGTGTGTACAAGCGAGCGGCGCGAATCCGTTTTTCAAGAGTTTCACGGACAAATGGGCCAGTAGACACCGCGTCAGCGCCGAGACCGTTGCCAGCGCGATTCGAATTGGCGACCCCGTCAGCTATGACAAAGCGCGTGACGCCATCGACTATACCCGCGGCGTGGTTTGCCAGGTGAGCGACGTGGATTTGATGCTCGCCAAACGTGAAATCGATCGCGCCGGTATTGGCTGCGAACCGGCGAGTGCCTGCAGCCTGGCTGGGGTCAAACAGCAGAGTGCCGCCGGGGTCATCAAAAAAGGCGAGCGCGTTGTGTGTGTTTTGACCGGGAACGTCTTGAAAGATACCGACGTGATCGTCAAAGGTGTGCCCGGGCTGCCGCCCCTCGAGCCACCGGTCACCATCGATCCGACGCTCGAGGCCGTGCGCGCAGCGATAGGAGCCTAAAATGGGTGCGCAGTGGAAACAAAAAGGTCGCGAAGCGGGTGCAGCGGCCAAAGGGAAGTTGTTCGGCAAGCTGGTGAAGGAAATCACCGTTGCAGCCAAGAGTGGCGCAGACCCCGCGGGTAATCCCCGGCTGTTCCGCGCAATTGAAGCGGCCAAAAAAGCGTCCATGCCGCGTGACACTTTGGACCGCGCGGTCAAACGCGGCGCCGGTTTGGACAACGACAGCGTACAGTACGAAACCGTGACCTATGAAGGCTTCACGCCCCACCGCGTACCGGTGATCGTGGAGTGCCTCACGGAAAACAAAAACCGCACAGCAGGAAACGTGCGCATCTTGTTTCGCAAAGGACAGCTCGCAAGCGCTGGCGCCGTTTCCTGGGACTTTGCGCATCTTGGTTTCATTGAAGCCACACCGCCCAAGAAAGACATGGACATCGAGACGGCCGCGATCGAAGCGGGCGCTCAAGACTTCGAAACATCAGAAGATGGCGCGCGTTTTTTCACCGATCCAACAGACGTCGACATCGTGAGCAAAGCACTCGCGAGCGCGGGCTGGGTAGTCACGAGCGCCAAGCTCGGCTACCGAGCGAAGAACCCAGTCGCAGTGGACGATGCGGCGCGCGCAGAAGTGGAAGCGTTTCTCAGTGACCTGGATGACGACGACGACGTTCAAGACATCTATGTTGGCTTGAAATAGCCCTCAACGCCCCGGCTTGTCCCATCAGCGGAGCGGCGCGATGTCGAAGGCCGGCGGCGTCTTGCTCGAAAGCAAACGATAGGTGCTCCACGTCCGCATGATGCGTTTGACATAACCTCGTGTTTCATCGAGCGGAATCTCCTCGACAAACTCGTCCATAGGTTTGGTTCCACGCGCTTCTACCCACTTACTTACATTGCCTGGGCCAGCGTTGTACGCGGCCAAAATCAACGCGGGGTGTTTGTGCTTCCGCTTCAACATCGCCAGATGGTGAGCGCCGAGCGTGATCGCAAGGCCAGGATCAGTCCGGAGCATCTCTGCCGTTGGCATCGGCGTTCGCTTCATGTCTCGCGCCGTCAGCTCCGCTGTCTCGACAAGCAACTGCGTGAGCCCAAAAGCATTGGCCCACGAACCCGCATCGAGTTGAAACGCGCTCTCTTCACGAATGAGCGCGAGAAGGAAGTCCGGTTCGAGTCCCTCACGCTTTTCGGAGATAGCGATCTCGTCGGCAAACGGCCGCGGATAGGCAATGTTCCACGCCACATCAGTCGCAGACGCGGGCGCACGGCCGAGCCGAGCGCGAAGCGCCGTGCGAAACAACATGCTCGCTTTGTGATGTTGTTTGGCTAAGGACAACGCCTGCGCAACTGACAACAGCGCGTCTTGCGGTGCGCGGTTTTCAGCACCAAGCAGTTCGAGCTGCGCTTCTTTGAACAGACCAAGCGAGGACAAGGTGCGCGAGCGCGAGAGTGACGCATCGGACCACTCGGCTTCGAGCGTCTGAGGCTGCACCTTGCTCAGCGTCGAGACCTTTGCGCCAAGACGCGTCCTTGCAAGCAACGCGTAGTACGACAGTGGTGCCACTTCGATGACGCGCGCGAGCAGCTTATCCGCCTTTTGTCCCTGCTTTTCCCTCGTCCGCGCCTCCCAATACAACCCGCGCGTACGTTCGTATTCATCTGCGCCGCAGGTGCCATCGCTGATGCGTTTGAACCCTGCAGCCGCTGGTTCGTAGCGCTCCGCTTTGTAGTGACCGTAAGCGATACGAAACGCAGCTTCGGCGCACATATCTCCCGGTGGCTCGAGACGCGCAACCCGCTCGTAGGCCTTGATGGCATCTTCAGCGAGACCCGCTTTGGCGGTGGCGACGGCAATGCCGAAGAGCGCATCATCGACGAGCGAATCATTCCCCCACTCCGTCGCAAAGCGTTGCATGGTGGCGGCCGCCGTCGCCAAAGGCCGCAAGATGATCTGCACGTTGCCGAGCAAGAAGTGCGATCGCTTCTTGAAATCTCTGAGAGAGGAAGCCTCAGCTGAACCTGGCGGAACGAGCGAAGCTTGTTTGGCACAGCGCGTGGTCGCGTCGAGCAACGCAGCTTCCGCAAGTGCGTATTTTCGCAATTTTCGCTGCGCCGCGCCTTCGTAATAACCGAGCGCACAGAGCTGGCCTTCACTTGGCTGCATGGAGCGCGCAGCCGCAACGGTCTTTAGCACGTCGGCATTCATGTGCTTCTCACCAGCGTTCGCCACGCGACGCATCAGATCGCTGAGGGTGGCGGGAGGATAAGCCAGCGGGGCGCGCGGCGAATCTGGGTAGTCGACAAAGAGCTCACGCTGCACTTTGTCAGCCCAAACAGGTTTGGTTTTCTCCGCCCGCTCGGCCAGTAGCTCGAGCTGGAGCCGGCGCAGCTCGGGGCCGGGTGCAATGTTTACTTTTTCATACATGAAATCACCAAGCAGCAACGTGAGCAGCGCGTACTCCTCGTTTGCGACACTGAGGGGCTGTGGTGTGTAGGTTTCATCCATGTGAAAGGCGAGGCGAGCGCGTTGGAGCTTCGCGTAGTCAGACAGTGGCGGCGGCTCGCTGAGCAACCCATCCAGAAGCTTTGCAGCCTCTGCGCCCTTTTCTTTGGCAATCAGGGCGCTCGCCTTCAAGTAACGCTCGCAGGGCGGCGACTTTGCGCTCACTTTCTCAGCCGCAGACAGCACGCGGTCTGGGGCGGACATCAACAACCATTCGCCCCATGCATGGCAGTCGCCGGCGCTGAGCAAAAGCGTCAGTAGAATCATAACCACCTTTCTCTACTCGTTGGCTCAGCGGAGCAAGTCTCGCGCGTATCCTCGAAAACAGCTAGGCGATGAATTGCGCATGCAGAACCGGGTCGAAAGCGCTGAGCACTTCAACTTCAGGACGCATTTTGCGTTCTCGC
>JBIKMD010000570.1:0-4289 GCA_044359465.1 Myxococcota bacterium | reverse complement strand
ATTATCGACGAGCTCGCCGACTTGATGATGGTTGCGTCGCGTGAGGTAGAGACGAGCATTGCCCGTCTTGCGCAGATGGCACGCGCTGCTGGTATTCACTTGATCCTGGCGACGCAGCGACCGTCAGTCGACGTGCTCACGGGCGTGATCAAAGCGAACTTCCCTGCGCGCATGTCGTTCCAGGTCACCTCGCGCCACGACTCACGCACGATTCTCGATTGTATCGGCGCCGAGAACCTCCTTGGCATGGGTGACATGTTGCTCACGCCTCCTGGTGTTGGCGGCCTCATGCGCGCGCACGGTGCGTATGTCAGCGAGGTCGAAATCCAGCGGGTCGTCGAGTTCCTCAAGACGCAAGGTAAACCGCAGTACGACGAGAACATCCTCAAGCCGCGCGAGAGCGAAGATGGCGACGACGGCGGCGGCGGTTCTGGCGAGGAAGACGAGTACGAAGACGAGCTCTACGACCAAGCGCTCGCGTTCGTTTCCGAGCAGCGTTACGCGTCGGTAAGTATGATTCAACGCCGCATGCGTATTGGTTACAACCGTGCCGCGCGCCTGATTGAACGCATGGAAAAACAAGGCGTCGTTGGTCCGGGTGATGGTGCCAAACCGCGTGAAGTGCTGCTCAACCAGGCGCAGAACGTTTAGCGCACGCGTTCGGTCAGCGGCGCCATCAATGCCGGGACGCACACGCCTTTTTGTGATCTGTGTTTTAAGTGTATATTGCGTTTAACTATGCGCGGTTGTCTCGGAGGGGTTTGAGCCGCTGAGTCAAACTTGCCAACCTGCCCCCACAATGGGGCGTTGACCTAAGTGCTTTCGCCATTTATGGCGGCGTGGATGGAAGCCGTTCTCATCATCCCTGCTCGTTACGGCTCAACTCGGCTCCCCGGTAAACCGCTAGCGAAGATTCAAGGCGAGCCACTCATCGTTCGCGTGGTCCAGCAAGCCCTCAAGGCTACAAGGTTTTCTGAAGTCATTGTCGCCACGGACGACGTGCGCATTGCCGATGCCGTCGAGAAGGTTGGCGGCAAAGCCGTCATGACTTCGCCTGAGCACGAAAGTGGGACCGATCGGATTGCCGAAGCTGCGCAAGACGTTCGCGCCCACATCATTGTGAATCTGCAAGGTGATGAACCGTTCATCGACCCTGTAGACCTCGACAACGTGGCGGATGCGCTAGCGGGCGATCCCTATGCCGAGATGGCAACGCTCAAGCAGTCGATTGTCGAAGAGCGCGATTTTATTGATCCAAACGTCGTCAAAGTGGTGACCGACGAACGCGGTTACGCGCTTTATTTCTCGCGCGCAGCCATTCCTTACCACCGTAACGCGCATTTCGAAGGCGCGTACAAACACATTGGGGTTTACGCCTTCAAACGCGAGTTCCTGCTCGCGTTCGCGTCGCATGCCCGCACGCCGCTCGAACAAAAAGAAGGGCTCGAGCAACTGCGCGCGCTGCAGATGGGTGCCAAGATCAAAGTGATCTCGGCGCGCGGTCGCAGCCTCGGCATCGACACACCAGAAGATCTCGCTCGGGCCCAGCAGCACGATGGGCCGTGGATGAAAGAAGCGCTGTCAGTTTCTCTCGCAGGCGAAATCGGAGGAGCCGCTCAATGAACCAGAAGCCGCATCGGACCAAGTACATCTTCGTGACCGGTGGCGTCGTTTCGAGCCTCGGTAAGGGGCTCGCGGCGGGCTCGATTGGGGCGCTCATGGAGTCGCGCGGTTTGCGCGTGACCATGCTCAAGCTCGATCCGTACATCAACGTTGATCCAGGCACGATGAGCCCGTTCCAACACGGCGAAGTTTACGTGACGGACGACGGCGCCGAGACCGACATGGATCTTGGCCACTACGAGCGTTACACGCAGGGCCCTTACGGTCGTAAGAACTCCCTCACCACTGGCAAGATCTACAACACGGTGATCCAGAAGGAACGCCGCGGCGAGTACCTGGGCCAAACCGTGCAGGTGATTCCGCACATCACGGACGAGATCAAAGCCAACATTCGCGCGGCTGCGGTGGGCGCGGACATCGCCATTTGTGAAATTGGCGGAACGGTCGGTGACATCGAGTCCTTGCCGTTCTTGGAAGCCATTCGTCAGATGCGCTTCGATGAAGGTCAGTCGAACACGCTCTACGTGCATTTGACGCTGGTGCCGTACATCAAGGCGGCTGGCGAGCTGAAGACCAAGCCGACGCAGCACTCTGTGCAAAAGCTTCGCGAAATCGGCATCATGCCCGACATTCTGCTCTGCCGCTGCGAAGTGCAGCTCGAGCGCTCGGTCAAAGACAAAATCGCGCTGTTTACCAACGTGGCGCCAGAGCGCGTCATGAGCGCGACGGACGCAGAAGTTGTTTACGAAGTGCCCATGCGCCTTCACGAAGAAGGCCTGGACACCAAGATCTGCGAGATCCTCAACATTTGGTCGCGTAGCGCCTCGCTCGATAACTGGGTGCGCTTCGTTGATAAAGTGAAGAGCCCAACGCACGAAGTTCGTATTGGGATTGTGGGCAAATACGTCGGCCTCAAAGAGTCGTACAAGTCGCTCACCGAGGCGATTGTGCACGGCGGCGTTGCACATGATACGCGTGTCGTCGTCGAATGGATTGACGCGGCGGACATCGAGAAGACCGGCGCGGCAAACGTGCTTGGCGGACTCGACGGCATTCTCGTGCCGGGCGGTTTTGGCGAGCGCGGCACCGAGGGCAAGATCCTCGCTGTGCAGTTTGCGCGCGAGAACAAGATTCCGTACTTTGGTATCTGCCTCGGCTTGCAGATCGCGACGATCGAATTTGCGCGCAACGTGTGCAAGCTCGACAAAGCGAATTCCACTGAGCTCGACAAGGCTACGCCGCACCCTGTGGTGGCAATGATGAACGATCAGCACGCTGTCGTGGACAAGGGCGGCACCATGCGCCTTGGCAGCTACGTGTGTAAGCTCGCCGCGGGATCACGCGCGCGTGAGATTTACGGCCGCGCCGAGATCAACGAGCGCCATCGCCACCGCTACGAAGTGAACAATGCCTATCGCGAGCGCTTGGAAGCTGCGGGTTTGGTGCTCAGCGGTTTGTCGCCAGACGCAGGTTTGGTGGAGATGATCGAGCTGACCGATCATCCGTACTTCGTGGGTTGCCAGTTCCATCCAGAGTTCAAGTCGAAGCCCTTTGCGCCGCACCCGCTCTTTGCGAGCTTTGTCGGTGCCGCGCTGAAACAACGTCAGGTTGCACCGCGTCTTGTGCCCGCACCGGTGCGCACCGAAACCGAGAGCGGCTCGCTCGTCGCACCCCCACAACAAGCGAACTAACTTGCACAAGACAGTTGAAGCCGTTTTTGCGCGTCAGGCGCTCGTGCTCATTGCCGGCCCTTGCGTCATTGAGGGGCGTGATTTCGCCGTACGGCATGCAGAACGCGTGCGCGACCTGTGTGCGCGTTTGGACGTGCCGGTCATCTTCAAAGCCTCGTTCGACAAAGCCAATCGCACGAGCGTGAATGGCTACCGTGGTCCTGGACTCGAAGAGGGTTTGCGTGCCCTCGCCGACGTGAAAGCAGCAACGGGACTCCCGGTGCTCACGGATGTGCATTCCATCGAGCAATGCGCGCCCGCAGCGAAAGTGGTGGATGTGCTGCAGATTCCGGCTTTTTTGTGCCGTCAGACGGATTTGATTGCCGAGGCAGCGCGAACAGGCGCGGCGATCAACATCAAAAAGGGCCAGTTTCTCGCGCCAGAAGACATGCGCTACGCCATCGACAAAGCACGAGAAGTCGGCGGCAAATACCAAATGATCACCGAACGTGGAGCATCGTTTGGGTATCGTGATCTGGTGGTCGATATGCGTTCCATTCTGACCATGGGCACACTCGGTGTTCCTGTTGTCTTCGATGCGACGCACTCGGTGCAGAAGCCTGGCTCAGTGGGCGGCTCAACGGGTGGCAATCGTTTGCTCGCGGGTCCTCTCGCGCGCGGCGCCGTTGCCGTGGGTGTCGATGCGATCTTTGCCGAGGTCCATGAGGATCCGGCGCAGGCAAAGAGTGATGGTCCAAACTCGCTCACCTTCGAGCTCCTCGAGAAGCTCCTGGCTCAGTGTAAAGAAATTCATACAATGAAAAGACGCTTCGCCGCGGATCAATTGTCGTGACGCTAGACGAGAAGCTCGCCCGCGTTCGGGTGTTGGTGCTCGATTGCGACGGCGTCATGACGGGCGGGGAGCTCATCTACGACGCCAACGGCGATGATCAACACGTGTTTAATACGCGTGATGGTCACGGCATTGTGCTGCTG
>JBIKMD010000569.1:0-4294 GCA_044359465.1 Myxococcota bacterium | reverse complement strand
GCTGCGTGACCCCTTGATCGGCCTCTTTGCTGGTTCGATCTTGCTGGTGTCGTGCACCGTAGGCGTCGACATGCAGCAAGATCGCTCCACCGGCTGGCGCCTTGGCTCCGACCGCACGATTCAGTTCCGTTTTCAGGTGCTCGGAATCGTGGGAGGCGCCATCCTCTCTGTCGTCATGACGCGCTTGTTCATGGAAGCGTACCCGGTCCTCAAGACGAACCTCTTCGCGAATCCTGGTGCAGGTGGCGGCTGGCAGAGCACCATGACCTACAAGTTCGTTGGCGTACTCAACACGCTGGCCGAGGATAAATCCAAAACCTTGTCGGTCATGCTGCTGGGCGGCGTCGTAGGACTGATCATCCAAACGCTTCGTAAAGTGCTGCTTGGGAGTCCTCGCTATAAGGCGTGGAAAGAACGCAGTGCACAACATCGAGCTGCGGACTTCACGCTCGACGCGTTGCTCCTGGCGTCACCCTATGCGGCGAGCCTTGGTGGTTTTGTTGACTTTCGTACCGCCCTCTGGTGGGGCCTAGGTGGGATCTTTGCTTCATTGTGGTCCGCTAGAGAGAAACGCCAGGCCAAAAACGCAGCGGGCGACGAGGCGCTTCCTGAGGATATGAGCGCCGTGAGCTTAGTTGGTGGTGGGTTGATCGCAGGCGACTCGCTGTTCGCCTTGTACGTTGGCGTCGCGGACCTCATTGCACGCGGTGCGCTCGGTCGTATTTTTGGTTCCTGAGACTCGCAAAGCCACTCAGCGAAGCGACAAAGCGTCCCGCAGCAACGTTTGAAAGTGGTAGTCGCCTATCTCGCGCAACGAAAACCGGCCCGTGTCATACGATTGACTCTGCAGACCCACTTGCACGGCTTCGCTGACAGCGATGTCTTCGAGCTGAATCTCGTGTGCAAGCGCAATGCTTTTTGCAACGTCAGGTGCATTCCGGCTGAAATAAAAATCAATATGCACGCGGCAGGTGGTGGGAGTGATCGGCTCGACAATGTTCGTGTCCATCATGCCGTCATAAATGTTCATCATCGTGTTTGGCCAAAGCCACCAGTAGTACGCACGATCCCCCTGACGGACCTCATTCCCACCGCGCAGCGGACTCGATTGTAGGCTGCTCGCGCCAAAACACTCGGTCGTGTAGCCAGAATAGTCGAGCATCCCAGCCAGCGCTTCGTGCACCGTGTTCACGTGGTAGCCGCCGTCCAAGTAATTATCGACGAACACCTTCCAGTTGCATTTGAGGTCGTAGCTTCGGCGTTCCACGAAGTGCAGCGTGTCGAGCTTGAGGACCTCACTCCTATCGATGAACGGCGCAAGTACCGTCGTCAGAGGCTCCCCTGCTTTGATCCGAACGAATACGAACGGACCGAACTCCTCCACACTCAGCGGTGGCAAGCCGTGGGCTTCGCGCGCAAAGTCGAGCACACCGTTCCACTCCGGGGTGCCGCGCAAACGACCCGACAAATCGTAAGTCCAGCCGTGATACTGACAACGGAGCTTCTCGCAAACGCCCGCTCCCTCGGCCATGACCCGCGCCGCTTTGTGCCGGCACACGTTGAAGAACGCCTTCAAGGTGCCATCACGGACGATCACAACAGGCTCGCCCGCAACCACTGTGCTCACATAGCTGCCCGGCGCCCGAAGCTGATCGGCACGAGCCACGAGCTGCCACGAGGCGTGAAACACCTCGGCGCGCTCGCGCTCGGCGATCTCCGCCGAACTGTACCAGGCCGCGGGGATGGTTTTAGCGCGTTCAACACTCATGCAAGAAATCGGCTGTGGCGTGAAGCAAGCTTGTCTTCGAAACGTGGCTTCAACTTGCGAATACGCTTTTCTATGGCCTGTACGTCCAACCTGGGTTTGCGCTCTTTTCGCAGCCAGTGCGCAAGTGCCAAAATGACTTCAGGTACGTGCTCGAGTCCTTCCTCAATGACAGAGAACGCATCCTCCATCACAAAACGCTCGAGCTCTTGAAGCGTCCAATCCGCAAAGGTGGAGCCCGTGTGCCGTGCGTAATGCGCGATCTCTACGATGATGCGTTCGGCACAGACGGAAAACGCTTCGCCGCGATCTTCGACGGATGGAAGAAAGGCACGCACCATCGCAATTTCTTCTGGGCTGAGCTTGTCCTCTGGATCCGCAAGTAAGGGCTCCTCCTCCCCCTCCTCCTCTGGCAAGTGGTCCCAGCGAAACAACGGGTGCGGCACTGTGACCACTACTGGAAGCGGCTTTCCGCCAACCACCAACTCGAGCTTGGTCTGGAGCACACGCTCGCTCTCAGGCCCAAACAGATCAGCGTCGGTTTCGAACAAGCTGGCAACGACCTTGGCGCCCACGGTGAGCAAGATGACATCCCGCTCGGTGAGCAGCCGAGGACACACATCCGGGCCAAGTGCTGCTGGGAGCGGTGTGCGCTCTTCATTTTTCACCAAACCCGCTTCGCGGATTTCCAGCACCATCTCATTGGTCGTTCGTAGGAGCGGCACGAAGTGGCTAGAGAGCATGCCCACGCGAAACGCGTTGCGCTCGTGCCCTCGTTCGCTTTCGAAGTCGAGCAAAGCGACAGGGTCATCGCCTTCTTGAACCATGATGCCTTGGCCTTGCTCGCCAATGATACGCACCGACGCGTGTTCGATGTGTAAATCGGGGATGGTCACGGAGATGAGCTGATCTTCGACGGCGAATTTCCACGGTTCGAGCACCTCTAGCGCGAGCATGGAGCGGAGGTAGTCGCGAAGCAGCACAGGCGAAACCCCGGCGCGTGCAAAGCTCTCACGCGGCACGCACGAGTTGAGGCGGTCGCGCATGGCAACGAAGACAGCATCCGCTTCAACCGAATAATCCGTTTCAGTCACGAGGCAACCAGGCACCGCCTGTTTCAAGAAAGGTTCGATGATCGCCACCAACCGATCGTCTTCCACTTGCACTTCCGTGGGCTGACGCACCTTACCGTGCTGAGGTTGTTTGAGCGCCTTTTCGAGCACAGCGAGCACAGCAGTCTCGGGTTCGTTTGGCTGGACCAAGTCACTGCCGAGAATGTGACCATCGTGGCCGAGCACCATGATCGCGTGCATGCGCACCGGCGGCTCCACTTCCGCGTTCCATATGGGAGAGACGATCCGGACCAAGGTCCAGCTCTCGCTTCCGTGTTTTTTGGCTGCTTGTTCAGGCAATGTTGGCTTGCGCATGACGCCTCCGTGACGCCTCGGTGGCACAGCAAAACGCCTTCGGCAAGCAAGGCAATTGCGCCCATAGCTAAGTGATTGTTCTTTCGGTAGAAGCCGCTCCCGCATGATCACGCCTCGTTCTGTCATTTCGGGTTTTCTCCTCGCCATCACGCTCTGCTTGATGAACTCGTACCTCACGCTGTCGTTCGGTGTGATCGAAGAGGGCCCCACCATTGCGGCGCTCTTTTTCTTCGCGTTTTTCATGCTCAGCCGAAACAAAGTTACCGCGCACGAAATGGTGATCGTTGCCACCATGGGCTCGGCTGGCGGTAGCCTTGGTTTCATCACTAATTTTTACGCGGCTAAAGCCATGACAGGAGCTGCCTTCCCATTTTGGCACATGGTGGCATTCGCGGTGAGCACCAGCCTCGTTGGGCTCGTCATGGTGGTGCCGCTCAAACAGCTACTGATCGTCAAAGAAAAGCTCCCTTGGCCCGGCAGCAAGGCAGTCGAAAGTGTGATCCGCGCGCTCGTCGAACACGGCGATCCCAAACAAGCGCGCATTCTCTTGTTCACCACCGTCGGCCTGATTGCCGCGGTGCTACTCAACGATGACGGTGGTTTTGGGTTCCTGCCGTCTGAAACGCCACTCCCGATCATCGCGGCCGTTGGCGGCGCCATCTTGTGGTCACCATTTGCCATTGGCGGGAGTTACCTCATGGGCCTCAGCACCTGCGTGGGCTTCCTGGTGGGCGCATGCGTGCTCATGGTGATGGCGCCGTACACGCCCGTGCCCGCTGCACCGCACAAATTCTTCTGGCCGGGTCTTGGCTTTTTGGTGGCGGCGGGTCTCGTCAATTTACTTCGCAATTGGCGCGCATTTGCAGATGCGCTCCGTAGCATTGTTTCGCTTGGTGGCAGCAAGGACAAAGATCCAGATCCCTTGATGAGCGGCCGCACCTTCATCATTTTCACCATCGTGGCGTTCTCCACGACGCTCGCAATCCTGTACTTCATCTTCGATGTGCCGGCGCTGCTCGTCGTCTTGCTCATTGCCGTTGGCGGTTTTCTGCAAAACATCATCGCAACCCGCGCGGCCGCGATCACCGCCTTCAATCCGGCA
>JBIKMD010000568.1:0-4296 GCA_044359465.1 Myxococcota bacterium | reverse complement strand
GAACAAACCGAGCACGATGATGCGTTTGCGATCGACGATGCCGCTGATCGGACCAAAGAGGAACGCAAATATTCCGGCAGAAATAGCGTATGCAGTCACGGCCTGCGCAGCCTGGGTCACGTCGGCCCCAAGGCTCGCCGCGAGCTGCGGGAGCACTGGATTGATGATGAGCGTTTCAGTGCCCGACGCGAAGATCGCGAGAAACAGCAGCACGACAATGACGCGATCTTGCGAGGCATCAGACATCGCGGTCTACATAGCCGGGCTACGCGATCAGACCAAGATTAGCTCAACAACGCTCGTCACAGGTCACTGCAGCCTTGGCGCAGTCAAACGACCACGACAAGCAAGCGTTAGCGGACGAAGACGGGCAACTGGCATCACATGCCGCAGCCGTTTGCGCACACTTGTCGAGACATGCGACGTCTTGAACACGCCCGTTCACTTCAGTCGGTAAACAACTTTCCACGGTTTGCGAGCGAGGCAGTGACGGCTCTGAATGCGGGAGCAAATGATGAGCCTTGGAGCCAAGAAAAGCTGACACCGCTGTCGTGCGCGGCTGACAGCGAGCTGCGTCGTAGATTTCCACGCCCCACCAGCGAGCGTACCCCCCGAAACTCGGGGTATGAGTACAACCATCCTGAGACCGATCATCCAGCGCTGCATTGAAAAAGGCCACGTCACCAACGAAGACTCGCGCGCCATTCGTGATGCCATTGGGCAATACGAGGACGCCGGAGAACGAGAGCTACGAGAGTCACTCGTCAAGAGCTCCGTGACCTACGAATCCGAGCACGAGAAGTTTTATGTGGCCGCTCCCAAGGGAATCTCCCGCAAAGACTCGTTCATGATTGGGTTCGAGAGTGTCGTCAGCGCGCCAGCGAGCATGCTTAGCGCCAACACGAAAGCGGCCGTCTTCATTGGAGTCCCGCTCGCCGTTGCGCTCTTGCCGATCACCAGCGTCTTGGGGGCAATGGTCGGCGGCATGCGATTGTTCATGGACTGATTCACCGTCGAACATGACGCCTTTTCTTGACGATGCGCGCCTCGTTCACGTCAGCCGCGTCGTTGCCTCTCAGCGGCAGACAATGACTGCATGAGCAAGATCAAAGCCTGCCCGAATACTTTCCAAGCAAATCTGCGAGCCGTGGACGAAGACAAGGTGAAGACCGACGCTGAGCTGACCGGCAGCTCGATCGACGGAATCGACGAAGTCATCTTCACTGACGAAGCAAAGAATCGCTTCGTAGCCTACGGTCCGGGTCTTCCGAAGGTGGCGCCTGGCACGCCAATCCAAATCGATTGCGTCAGCGGACGAGTCGATATGGTCGTCAAAGACCCGACGGAGATGAAGAGAGAAGATCAAGGCCTGCTCGTAGCCGGCTTGGGCATTGCGGGCTTCGTGGCGCTCACGCCCATAGGCGCTACATTGTCTCGCGCGGAACAGAGATTCTTCCGAACTCCCGGCTTCTTTGGCAAGGCCGTCGCGGCGGCAGGCATTGGCGTGGGGGTCGCCGGTATCGCGGCTGGAGCGTACACCGTTTGGGCCAAAGACGATGCGGAAAAAGTTCTCTCGACGCACTCGAAGCCAGTGAGCCCCGAGCTGCGGCTCAGCAACGGCCTCGTCGAGCAAGCGATGGACAACGAGTTCGACGGCGCCTTCATGAGCGGCGAGCAGCTCGAGAAGCAGAAGACCTTGAGCAAGATGAACGAGATGGAGCTCCGAGCTTACCTCGCATCTGCGATCGCCCTCGGCAAGAACGACAAGGAGCAAGAGGTTCGCGCGGCGCTCGAGGCCAAGAAGTGAGCGACCTACCTATCTTCAAGTACACGCTCGGCACCTGCGTCGGTGTCAGCAGCGAAAGTCTCGTCTTTGCTCGCAGCACCGCGCTGGCAATGCTGGACGCAGACGGCGATGGCTACGTGGAGCCTGGTGAGGCCGATGATCGTTGGGAAGAAGCGATGAGCGTAGCGAAGACATTCGAACGTCAGCGCAGCGCAACGGAGATTCTCACCCCACCGATCGCACAAACCGGACAAGGCATCGTCATGCTCAGCCGCCGATCCGTGGGCGCGGGCGTCACGGCGATCGGGGGGGCTGCGACGCTGGTGACGGGCACCGCTGCAATGATCAAAGAGAACGACTTCTCACTCTCGCGCGGCGCGGATGTAGTCGCGACAGCAACCTACGAGATTGCGTCGAGCTACGTCGCCACGAGGCTCGGTGTGGGCACTGGGACGATCACCGGTGCGGCAGCCAGCGCGCCATTGACGCCCCTTGGCGGAGTAGTTGTCGGAACGGTGACAGGCGCGGCCGTAGCGGTAGGGACCAAAGCAGGCCTCGACGCGTTGAAAGACGCCATCGTGATTGCGTTCTCTGATTGAAAGAAGCTTCTTCTGATACGCACGACGCGCCGTTCTTTCACCAGCTGCCGAAGCGCGCGTAAGACGGTGCTCACTGAGGCATCGAGCGATCGCGCAAGCTCCGTGACTGTTGCTTGCTGCAGCTCGTTCAGGCGATCCAGCACCACGTCTTCGTGCCTCGGTTTTTTGATCGTCACCGCCGGGGCTGACCGTGACGACAAGACCGGCGCTTCATCACGATCCCATAGCGGCGCGTGTTTGGGTTGCTCAGGCAACGTGCCCTCAAGATGCAAAGGCACCGTCAGCGAATAACCACTCTCGCTCACCCGCACGAACTCGCCATACGGTGCGAGAAAAGTACGAAGCCGATGAATGGTCGTGCGGACCGGCGGATCATGCCGCGGCGCGACGTACGCGTATGCCTTCCGCACTCGCAGCGCTCGGACGAATGCGATCCATTCGGTCCACTTCGATGGGCGTTTGCTCGCCAGGTATGGTGTTACGGTAGCGCGGCATGCGTAGTGGTTCTGAGCTTTCTGGTTGCGGCTTTCTCGAGCGAGCAGGAGTGATAGGTGGCATGGCGCTACCTTCGGTAAACAATGCGCGTCGATGAGAAAATCTTCGGCACACTTGTTGGCCGGCAAATGTCGCTAGCGCGAAAACTGAGCTCGCGTTCTTTCGTCAACGAACATCTCTTCTTCGTGCTTAGCGGCGACACCTCATTTCCATCCCGCGCTGTTTGATGGTGCGTATGGCAAAGATTCGGACCGCAGCTGCGTTTCGTGGCGGCGCCGGCAATCACCCCCGCTCACCTAGCTCACCGCGCCGCTGCCGCCAGAACCCAGTTTCAGCTCGTGCGCTCCTCTGAGTTTCCTGCCGCCACACCACGCATTGAACCGCCCTCTGTGCAAATCGTGGGGTCGGAATGCCTATGCGCCCAAGAAGTAGCACACGGCGAGCACCAGCAGCTTTCGTCGCTGTATACGCGCCAAAAAGTGGTACGTGAGCGCCAGCTGACTAGTCCTTGATGGCGCTGGGTGGTTATGAGCGCGCCCCATGAGACTCACCACCAGCGCTTCATGCCTCGCTTCGTTCGTAGCGTTTTTGTCCGCTCTCTCGCTCGCCGAAAGCGCGAGTGCAGCGCCGGCTGCGCGCATATCGTCAGTCACGATTGTGTCGCACGAAGTGAATGGCGTGACGGCTACCGTGAGGGTCAGGATTCAAGGCCAATCGTGGCAGTGTTTCGGCTTTTTGAACAACGTGGCGTTCACCAACCCACAGGTGACCGAGAGGCTTTTGCCCAACGACAATCAGGGGCGTACCACTGGGGCCGATCAGACCTGGGTGTTTACGGTGCCAACCTCAGCAAGCACGTTTAGCATAAGATGCGACGGGCCCGCTCCAGGCAACTCCATTACGGATAGTGTGAGTCTTGCAGCCGGAGTCGATCCAGCCAGTCAGCCAGAAGACTATTTTTGTACGACGCTGAATGCTCGCTGTGTCGTCAACAAGCCAGTGTTCGATTTTAGCACAGGCGGTATCGTGCGTTGGCAGAAGTGTCGCGCGCGTATGGTGAGTGGACAATGCGTTGCCACGCGTTACGACGAGCTCGTCGAATACGACAACTTCCGTCTTTCACCGTACTATGAGTACGATAACCGGCTCTCCTGCAACACTCCGTCTGTGCAACCCTGCGGCCGAGTGGAGTTGGGTTGGGAGTACTGTTGGTGCGACGCTAACTGCGCTGCCAACGGTGATTGTTGCGGTGATGCGGCACAATTCCCAAGTGGCAGCCCTGGAGTGAGCTGTGACAGCGTGCCGCCGGTTCTTCCGCAGGTGTGCAACGCAGATGGCGATTGCACCAATGGACAACGCTGCCAACTGCAACGAGGGCAGTGTGAGTATCCTCCCTTGCAAGAGTGCGGTGCCACC
>JBIKMD010000566.1:0-4304 GCA_044359465.1 Myxococcota bacterium | reverse complement strand
GCGAGCAGGTGCCACTTCCTTTTTGAAAAAGGAGGCGTCCGCCAGCGCCGCCTCCGCCTGGGCCCATTTGGATGCTGCTCGATGAGCCGCCAACGCCCCCCACCGCTTGAAGCAGACCGCAGCTAGCGGCCCCTGAAATGCGCAGAGAGATCATGCCGCCAGGCCGCCGCCGCTGCCTCCAGACGGTGAGTCGCTTACCCCGCTCCCGTTCGCCAGTATGGTTCCTGCGCCTGCGAGTTGCGCAGCGCGTAGAAAAATGATGCCGCCGCCCGCGGCGCCCGAGGCACTATTGGAATGGCCAGCGCCACCACCACCACCGAAGGTCATATGGTCCAGAAGCGAGTAGGTGAGCGCGGTACCGCCCTGGCCGCCAAAAGGACGGTTGCCATCAGCGTTAGCGGTGTTGCCTCCCTGGCCGCCTTCGCCGCCGTGACCACCACCACCGCCTCCGGAATGCAGACAGACGCCCCCGGCGGCGCCTGAACCTCGGCGTCCGCGTCCGGTTTGTGAGGGTCCATAGGCGGTGTACGCGATGTCTTCGCCGCGTTGGCCACCTTGAGGTGCGGGTTCGTCGAGCGACGTGCAACCCGTGTTGCCCGACGGATCGTTCGCTGACGCAGCACCGCGAAACCCCCTTCCCGTTACAGTGATCTGGCCATTGTTCGTGACGGTCTCTGTCGCCAAGAACGCAACGATGCCACCCGTGGTTCCATTCCAGGGCGACGCCGTGATGGAGCGTCCTGCATCGATGGTGACTGTCGTGTACTCAGGCACGCGGATCACTTGCGTGACGATGCTTGCATACGTATTCAACACCGGATGCGTCATAGAGAGTGTGGAGCCTCCCACACCGCTCAACCGCGCGAACTCGAAGCTGCCAACACGATCGGCACTGAGATCGATCGGCGATGCGCCACCGGAGGACGGCTCCGGGATGATGCCAGTCGTTTGTAGGATTAGGATCAAGTCGCCCCCGGCGAAGCCTGCGGCGTTGCTCACGTCAATGGCCGTGTCTCCCGTCGCGATCGGGAGGCTGACTTGCGCGTAGCTGTTGATGACCCTGCCGGTTGTGGTGACCGTGAGTGGACCATCTCTGCCGGTGCCAAGGCCGAAGTTATCCCGCGCGGCAAACGCGGGGATGGAACAAAGCTGCAGGGTAAAAAACAAAAGTGCGAGTGGTTTGAATGTCACCCCATGAATTTAACAGACGAGGGAAGTTGTGCATCTACTTCACTGGTGACGCAGGGGCCGCGTTAACGAAACGCGGCCGCAGGAATTTGCGTTTCTTCGTCTTCGATCGCTTTGATGATTCGCAGCGCGACCGCTTCTGGCGTGAGCCCGCTTGGCATTCGCGGTGCGATGCCAGCGATGGGATGCAGCGCAAGCCCAGTCTCCGTGTGGGGCGGACGTGCATCGATCACCAACGTTCCGTCTCGACGGGTTTCCATGGCGAAGGCGCGTGTCGCGCTGCTGAGCGCTGCTTTGACGGCGCCATAACTCGCAAGCCCCATGAACGGTGTTTCAGCAACTACGCCGCTGATGTTGACGAAGAATCCCCCGCGCGTACCGCTCTGTGCGAAGGCACGCATCAAACGCAAAGCCGCGAGCAAGTTGACCTGCCAAAGCTGATCGAGCGTGGCGTCCGTTGTATCTTTGAGTGGGCCAAACGCAACACAGCCACTTGCGTTGATGAGACCGTCTAAGCTGCCGTGAACAGCGAGCGCTTGCTGCACGAGTTGCTGCGCAAACGCTGCGTCGGTGACATCGCCGTAGAGTGAAGCGTTCGCGAGTTTGTCTGTGGTTCGCGCGGTTGTGAAAACGGTCGCACCTTGCTGTCTCAAGGCGCTGGTGAGGGCCGATCCAAGCCCGCCACTCGCGCCAACCACCGCTACAATTTTGTTTGAGAGTGTCCGCATTGTGTTGCCAGGAGTTGTTTGCTCCTGCTCCTCCCTCGGCAAGAACGCATTTTGCTGTGCAGGTCCACCGTCGTGCGCGTTCCATCGTTTTTTTTGTGGTGCTGCATTGACCAAGCACCTTGTGATCGGTACCTTCGGCCCCATGCTGACGTTCGTTTGCGCACACCATCACCACCATCAGCATCATCACGCGATGATCTGGGCGGTGCATTGTGTGCTCGTGAACGTTTAGTTCCAGCCACTGGCCCGTCGTAGCGGACGGGCCACTAAGCACTCACTTTGATGCAGATGACCCGGACGCTCTCTTTCTAAAGGAGCTTTCTGTGTTTTCTGTTTCTACTCAGTCCGTCGCGCGTTCTTCGTCATCCTTGTTGCGTTTGGCGCTCCCCAACAAAGGCCGCTTGCATCAGGACACACGCACTCTCCTTGCCGACGCTGGTTACGATCTCTCGGGTGTCTCGGACCGCACTTTGCGCGTCCAGGTTGATGAGATGCTCGAGGTTCTTTTCGTTCGCGCGCAAGACATTCCGCAGCTCATTCAAGATGGTCTAGCCGACGTGGGCGTGACTGGATGGGACCTGGTGAAGGAGTCCGACTTCCCGCTCGTAGACTTGTTGGATCTGGGTTTTGGCCGCTGCCGCTTGGTTGTAGCGACCACTCAGGAGAGTCAGGTGACGCAAGTCGCCTCCTTGCGACCTGGCAGCAGGGTCGCGACTTCTTTCCCGAACTCGGCCAGACGCTACTTCTCTGAGCTTGGCCTCGACATGCGCCTTGTTGATGTCACTGGCGCAGCAGAAGTCGCGCCTCACATGGGCATTGCGGACGTGATCGTCGACCTGACCAGCTCGGGTGAAACGCTGAGAGCAAATGGTCTTCGCGAGTTGGCCACGATTGTCGAGTCGACGGCACGACTCGTCTGCCGCTCGTCCTCGGCGAAACGCGACGACGTGCAAGCGTTGGTGCTCACACTCGATTCCGTTCTACGCGCGAGGAGTCAACGTTACCTCCTAGCCAACGTTCCTCTGCAAAGCTTGGAGCGCGTCAAAGACGCACTGCCTGGACTCAGCGGTCCGACAGTCGCCCGGATCGAAGGGGCTGGCGGGGAACGCTACGCCGCCATCTCAGCCGTTGTGTCTGAAAAAGCCGTACGTACGACCATCTCTGCGCTCCGCGCGCTCGGCTGCGTTGGGATCTTGGTGACGCGCATTGAAAGACTGGTGCCATGATGCGCTCACTGTTTCGTTTCAATGGCTCGCTCTCCGACTTGGCGAACGAAATACTTTTGGACAGAGAACAGATCAGTCTGCGTGATGATCAGGCAACGCTCGTGTCAAAGGTGCGGCGCATCGTCACCGAAGTAGCGCAGAGTGGAGACACCGCGCTGCAGGCCATCTGCAAGGACGTAGATGGGGTGATGGCCCAAGAAGTTCCACCTAGCGAACTACTGCGCGCGCGTGCGACGATCGCTCCAAGCGTTGAACGCGCGTTGACACGTCTTTTGAACAACCTGCGTCGTGTGAGTGAAGCGCAGCTCCCCAGCGCAGGGCGCGTTCAAGTAGAACCAGGTCTCAGCGTGCAGCGCACCTCGGAGCCACTGGCACGCGTCGGCGTTTATGCTCCAGGTGGAAGCGCTGCATATGCTTCGAGTGTGCTCATGGGCGTGGTCCCAGCGAGCGTTGCAGGCGTGCCTGAGATCATCGTCTGTTCTCCGCCGGGAGCGAACGGTTTGCCCTCATCGTTCGTACTTGGTGCGGCGCAGATGGCTGGGGCGACGCGGGTGTTTAGCGTTGGTGGTGCGCAGGCCATTGCAGCGATGGCCTACGGAACCCAACTGATCCCACGTGTTCAACGCATCGTTGGGCCAGGTAATGCGTGGGTCGCCGAGGCAAAACGGCAGGTGAGTGGGCGCGTGGCCATTGATTCACCTGCAGGTCCTTCCGAGCTGCTGCTCATCGCGAGTGAGGAGGGGAACGCACAGAGAATCGCCGCGGAAATGCTCGCTCAAGCGGAACACGATGAGGCCGCAGTCGTCGTGGCGATCGTGCACTCGGAGCGCTTGCGAAGCGAGGTGCAAAACGAGCTCGAGCTCGCCATGACGCGCTTGCCAAGGGCACGCATCGTCAGAGAGGCCCTGGCGCGGCGTGGTGCGCTTTTGGTTGCGGCAGAATTGGACCGGGCCCTGGCGTTTGCGAATGCGTTTGCAGCCGAGCACGTTCTATTGAGTGGGCGCGCGGCAGAAGCTTTGGCTGCTGAAGTGCGTTGCTCCGGGACCGTGTACGTCGGTGCCGGCGCCTCGGTTGCCTTTGGTGACTACTTGACCGGTTGCAATCACGTGCTGCCAACGGCAGCGGCCGCACGTTTTGCGAGTGGTCTTTCTGTGAGTGATTT
>JBIKMD010000565.1:0-4305 GCA_044359465.1 Myxococcota bacterium | reverse complement strand
AATGTCGTTGCCGCAGGTCTCGTCGGATTTGCAGTCACGTGAGCAACCATCACCGTCTTCCGTGTTGTAGTCGTCGCAAACTTCACCACGCGCATCGTCGATCATGCCATCACCGCAGACCTCTTTGCTCTGGCAATCTGCGCTGCAACCGTCTCCGGCGTCGGTGTTACCATCGTCGCAGACCTCTTTTTTAGCGGTGTCGACCAAACCGTCGCCGCACACTTCCGTGCCACCACAATCCGCGCGGCAGCCGTCTCCATTTTTGGTGTTGCCGTCGTCACAAGCTTCACCCACATCGACGAGCTTGTTGCCGCAGGTTTCGTCCGACTGGCAGTTGCTCGAACAACCATCACCGCTCGTAGTGTTGCGATCATCGCAAACTTCCGAAAGCCCAACGACGCCGTCGCCGCAGACCGAGTTATCGATCAGTACCTGGCGGTAATTGAGCAAGGAGCAGCGCATGCGGTTCACCTGCTCGAGCGTGAAGTGGAACATGCACGTGTCGTAGGTGTAATCCATGTAGTTGGTAGGATCGGCGTTGCCGCCGCACATGGCCGTCTCAGAGCCGCTCGGACAACCGCCTTGTGGGTAGAGCTGAGGCGGCGTGTCCTTGAGCAGATCGCCGCTCGTATAGGTGTTCGAGCAGGTACCGCCGCTAAAGGTATGCAGCAGGCCCAAATAGTGCCCGACTTCATGCGTTGCCGTGCGGCCCTGGTTGTACTCGCCACCTTGTGGGGCGTTGCGGCCAACGCTGCGCCAAAGCAGCACGACGCCGTCTTCTTTGCCCGCGTTGTCGTCGGGAAAGGTAGCGTAACCAAGCGCGCCAGAGGCATCGTTCGTATAGATGTTGAGATAACGCTCGGTATCCCACGCAAGCGCGTTCTTCATGGGGTTGGTGGCTTCCGGACCCGGATCATAGAACCAGCTCGAGCTCGTGTGACGCGTAATGCCAGTCGTCGGCTTTCCGCTTGGGTCCACGGTTGCCAGTACGAAGCGGACACCTACCGAATTTCCAGGCTCGCCGGGTGTGTTTGGCTTGGCCAAGTAGTCTTCGTTCAAGATCTCGATTTGGCTTTTCACGAGCTCGTCACTCACGTTGCCGGTGCCGCTGTTTGTCGTGATGATGTGAAAAACGACGGGAATTTGTAGGATCTGGTTCGTCAGTGCGTACTCGCTTTTGATCGTGGTGGCAAAACCCGAACAATCTGACGCGGCGCGCAATTGGGCCAAACTGTAATATTTCACAGTGGCGCACTGCCGCGGCTGAATGGGTTCTGAGGCCGAGACGGACAACAACGCGAGCAGCGGCAACAACATTTCCTTCCAGTATCGGAGTCAGGCCCCAAAGTCGTTGCTTGTGCTTGCGTTATGATGCGACCACTTGACGTTTTTGTCGTTGACGACCCGATCTGTCGCTGGGGGAGCGTAGGCTTCTCCCATGTTGATGCTGCTGATCGCTTTGATGCTCTGCGTCGTTTCTCTTGCTTGTTTTGCCTCTGCCGCTTGGCTCGCCAAGCTCGGTTTCAGCCAAGTGAGTGAACGCTTGTTTGTCGTTCCAGGACCAACGGCGCCGCTGAGTGTGGTCAGTGAGCCAGCAACGGGCGGATCTACTTCTTTGCTTTCTTCTGCGTCTTCTTCTGGCTTTTTGGAGCGCGTGACGGCTCGCGCTTCGGGACGGCCGCGGGCCTCGCAGGCTTCTTGATCGCCGGCGGCTCGGCGGGTGTTTGCAAGCGCCGCATGGTCTGCATGATCGCGGTAAAGATTTGCCGCAGACCCTCTGCATCCATGGGCTCGGAGCGCAGCTTCTCTACGCGTTCGAGCACCTGCTGCTCGCGGCCCATCTCTACGACGGGAAGCTGCGCGTACTCTTTGACCTCACCAATGCGGACGGCGAGACGCGCACGCTGCACGAGCAGCGCCACCAACTGCAGATCGATCGCATCAATGTCCGTTCGCAAGAAACGAATGGCATTCTGAGCTTCGGCTGATGCAGCTTCGCTAGCCATTAAGCATTACCCTTGTAGATCGGTTGAAACGGATTGCTTCGCCGATCCGAGAGAGGAATGGCCATCTGCAACGCTTCCTTATTGCCGCGCGCAATATCAACGAACTTACGTTGCGAACGCCACGGCGTATCGCTCTCCGTGAGTACGGGCCGCACATAACCACCATCCGAGCCAAGCTCTCGCGATTTCTGATTGTCCATCCGCATGGTTTGAATGATCTCGTCGAGGATACGCGCTTTGAGAACAGGATCATCCACGGGATACAACACTTCAACCCGGCGATTCAGATTACGCTCCATCCAATCGGCGGAGCCCAAATACACTTCGTTCTTACCACCTGCTTCGAAGTTGAACATGCGGCGGTGTTCGAGAAAACGATCGACCACGGAGAAAACACGAATGTTCTCGGACACACCTGGAAGCCCGGGCTTCAAGCAACAAATGCCGCGAACGAAGAGCTCGATCTTACAACCCGCTCGCGATGCTTTATAGAGCGCTTCGATCACCTTGGCATCGACGAGCGAGTTCATTTGCGCAAAAATACGGCCTTTGGGACCCGCTGCTTCTTCTTCAGCGATCTTGTCCAAGGTCCAGCGGCGCAGCTGAAGCGGCGCCACAATCAACTTGTGAAACGCGGGCGGCTCGCAATACCCCGTGAGCATGTTGAACACGTTGCTCGCGTCCTCACCAAACTCTTGGCGCGCCGTGAACAATGACACGTCGGTGTAGAGCGTGGCTGTCTTCGGATTGTAGTTACCTGTGGACAAGTGCACGTAGCGCATGATGCCCGTGGGCTCGCGACGGACCACGAGCGCGATCTTGGCATGCGTCTTCAAACCAACGAGACCGTACACCACATGTACGCCGCTCTCTTCTAGCTGCGCGGCCCAACGAATATTCGAAGACTCGTCGAAACGGGCTTTGAGCTCGACCAGCGCTGTCACTTGTTTGCCGTTGTCTGCGCCGCGCATCAGTGCGCGCACGATCGACGAGTCTGGACTCGTACGATACAGCGTTTGTTTGATCGCCAGCACGTGCGGATCATCCGCCGCTTCCTCGATGAAATCGATCACCGATTGAAACGACTCGTAGGGATGATGCAGCAGCACATCGCCCTTTTTGATGACATCGAAGATGCTCACGGCCTCGTCACGAAACGGCAGCGCAACCACTGGCACATGCGGCTCATCATGCAGGTGGTTGAAGCCTTCTAGCGAGTAGATGGGCATGAGGTCCGGCAGATGAAACGGACCACTCGTGCGGTACACATCATCCGCATCCAGCCGGAACGCCTGTTTCAAAATGTCGACGATGTTCGCCGGCATCTCCTGCGCAACTTCAAGACGCACCGCCGAACCACGCTCGCGCCGGCGCAGCTCTTTTTGAATCGTCTTCAACAGATCTGCGGCTTCTTCTTCATCAATGGACAAGTCACCGTTACGGGTAATGCGAAACGCGTGACAGGCAATGACGGTATTGCCAGCGAACAACTGATCCACATGCAGCGCGACGACGTCTTCGAGCAGCATGTAGCGTTTTTTCATTGTTCGATCGCCCGCATCGAGCGGTAGCTCAACCAAACGCGGCAGGACGCTAGGCACCTGCACGACGGCGAACACGGGATCTTCATTCGGAAATTCATTGTCGCTAACAAACAGGGCCAAATTCACGCTGCGGTTACCGAGGCGTGGAAACGGATGGCCCTGATCGATCACGAGCGGCGTGAGCACGGGGAACACTTCGGTACGGAAGAAGCGCATCAAGAACGCGCGGTCCGCATCTGTCACTTCGTTACGAGCCGTGATCTGAACCCCTACGTCGCGTAGCGCAGGCAGAATCTCGGTGCCGAGCACACGGTATTGTTCGCTGAGCATCTGATGCACCCGGCGAGAGATATCGTGCATCACCGTGACAGGACTGAGCCCATCCGGCGCGCGGTCCTGCACTTGTCCGGTCTGTTGCTGTTTGATGCCCGCCACGCGCACCATGAAAAACTCGTCCAGGTTGGACGAGACGATGCACGAGAACTTCAGCCGCTCGAGCAGCGGAACACTCGCATCACACGCTTCATCCAACACGCGCTGGTTGAACTCCAGCCAGCTCAGCTCTCTGTTGCGATACAAACGCGGGTCGGTGAGTGACTGTGGTTCACTCGGAGAAGGCAAAGCCTCTGCACTCGCGTCCATGGGAAGGGAACCTCTATCCAAAGAAAGGTCCGCTGGCGCACGCTGCGCAGCAGTCGCCAGCGATTCGGCGCTTGCTGCGCAGCGTTTGCCAAAAACGATTACGCGACCTTGTA
>JBIKMD010000564.1:0-4307 GCA_044359465.1 Myxococcota bacterium | reverse complement strand
AAATCTTCGAAGACAACTCGAGCAGCATTGGCCACACTCCGCTCATCGATTTGCGTCGCGTGAACAAATCGCATGCTCGCATTCTTGCTAAGATCGAAGGGCGTAATCCTGCCTACTCGGTGAAATGTCGAATTGGTGCGGCGATGATCTGGGACGCCGAAAAACGCGGCGTGCTCAAACCCGGCAAAGCCATTCTTGAAGCCACCAGCGGCAACACGGGCATTGCGCTCGCTTTTGCTGCTGCTGCGCGCGGTTATGAGTGCACGCTCGTCATGCCAGAGACCATGAGCCTCGAGCGGCGTAAGGTGCTCGCTGCGTTTGGTGCACACCTCGTCCTCACCGAGGGTTCCAAAGGAATGAAAGGCGCCATCGCCAAAGCCGACGCGTTGGCCGCCGAATCTCCAGACAAATACGTGCTCATGAAGCAATTCGAAAACCCCGCGAACCCCGCCATTCACGAGACCACGACGGGTCCAGAGATTTGGGAAGACACCGGTGGAAAAGTGGATGTGCTGGTGTCTGGTGTTGGTACGGGCGGTACCATCACGGGCGTGAGTCGCTTTCTCAAGTCCAAAGGAAAGCTGCTGTCCATTGCCGTTGAGCCATCTCATTCACCAGTGATCACCCAGACCCGCAACAAAGAAGAAGTGAAACCATCACCGCACAAGATTCAGGGCATTGGCGCGGGTTTCGTGCCGAAGAATCTGGATCTGGCGATGGTCGATCGCGTCGAGCTCGTGAGCAATGACGAGGCGATTGCGATGGCGCGCCGGCTCGCCAAAGAAGAGGGCATTCTCTGCGGGATCTCCTGCGGTGCGGCGATGCACGCGGCGCTCAAGGTCGCAGCAGAGCCTGAGATGGCAGGCAAGACGATCGTCGTCATTCTGCCGGACAGCGGCGAGCGCTACCTCACGTCGATCTTGTTCGAGGGTATGTTCGACGAAGTCATGAGCATGCAGGCTACGATCTAGCGCTAGTCAAACGGAGCTTAGCGCGAAAGACGCTCGCAGTGCTTGGTTCTCACGTCGTCCCAGCCTTTCAGATTCGAGAGCATCACACTCAAGACGATGTCATCGTCCGTGGAAATCGCGCCAATGCGCAGGTGGCCCCACAAAAGATGAACGTGCATGATCTTTCCGTCCTCGCGTGGATAGTAGGCGTCGAGTTGGAAGTCTTGCGTGACCTCTGCGTCAGCGTCATTGCGAATGGTAGCGGGGCGAGGCTGATACGTCCGTGAGACGATGGCGTGGTCATCGCCAAAGTTGATACGGCGAAGTAGCGACTTCAGCTCCGTGTCGTAGCTCGCATCCATCACCGTGTCTGTGAAGCGGCTGCGCCACTGCAACGCTCTGGTTTGCCGCGCGAGGTAGGCTTGCTGGTCGCTCATGTAGATGCGCTCGAAAGCGTCGTAGGTATTTGGGAAGAGCTCTGCTTGATTGGCCGCCGTTTCAATCGCTTCGATTTGGTCCAGGGTGCAGCCCGTGATCACATTGAAGAAGTACGCGCCGCGTGCATCCGAAGGGTCGAGCGATTCTGGAATAGAGAGATCATTTACTTCACTGCGGGACAAGTCCGTGAGCTTGCCGCTCTTGTCCGCTGTTAACTCTGCGCCCTTGGCGACGTCGTGCCAGCGTTCCAGCGCCAGGCGCAGCGTGTTGTCGTCGGCGGCGAACGACGCCCACAGTGCGTGTGCTTGTTGATCTGCATTCTTTGGCGCGGCGCTGACACAAGCGCACAATGCCATCGTGAAGGACAACCAGGCTGCTTTCATGGGGCCCAGTATCGGAACATCGGCGCTGAATGCACGAGAGATTACCGACAAATGCCGGAAAGGAACCTCTCTACGCGCTAAGCGAAGTCGTCGTTCTTCTTGCCGAAAAGCTTTGAAATCGCCGCGCCAATGCCAATGACGCCTACAATGACGAGCTTCTTCGCGGCGAGAAGGAACTTCAAAAGCACCACGAAGAATCCGGCTTTTGCAGCGACCTTGCCGGCAACCAAACCTGCAACCCCGTATGCGGCCATGCGGCCAGTGCTCGCGTCAAACTCGCTGTAGCGATTGCCCTGCGAGAAGCTCGTGAAGCCAATGATTGTCGGGATCTGCTTTTCGATCTTCGCGAGCGATTGCATCGGTGCAATCGCGTTTAGCACGAGCACGCCTTCTTTGCCGAGCACACGAATGTTGTAGTTCAACGTGCTGACTTTGTCGCCTTCGAACCTCACTTCCTTTGCCCAATGCAGCTTCTTGCCGGCGTTGTCGTAGTGCGGCTGCGCTGCCCAACCTACAATGTCTATCGCCGGATAGCCGGCGGCTTTGCGTCCTTCGTTTTCGGCTTTTGCGCCTTCCTTCATATCCGCGAGGAGCTCGTCGTAGTCGATGTCCGACGCATCATCGTCGCTCACGTGCCCGTCGTTCGAATAGCGGATCGTCACAGCCCACGCGTCTTCAGCGTCGAGCGGTGTGTCCATGGGAATCAGCATGCCGAGCGATTTCTCTTTTGACGGTGGGTTACCCCAGAGCTCCACCAGCACGATCTCGGTTTGATCCGGATCGAGATAGCCGAAATTGTCTGGAAGGTTCAGCTCGGCCAAATTGTTTCCGAGTGCGATCTTGCCGTGCTTTGCTTCGAGCGGATCCTTTTCTTCTACCTTAGCCGAGGCAGCCGGCGGCTTTCCTTTGGCAAAAGCAGGAGCGACGGCAAACAATGCGACAAAAAGGGGAAGCAAACGCATGACGATACCTCAGTGGCCCAATGTATGAGACGAAACGCTGACGACCGCCGCGAGCCCGCCGGCGATCAGCAGATACAAACCCATTGCGCGATAGGCGCGCTGCTCTGTGTCGATGAGCGACACCGGTGATGGCGCGCGCTTGTAGTGACGGTAGATGCCCTTCATTGCGAGCAACGCTGCGATGATCAGAAGCATCGGACCCGCGCGCTCGCCGAGCCCGCCCTGCAGCACCGCCACGGACGCAACAAACGCCGCCGTGAACACCAGTTGCAAGCCATCGAGCCCTCGCGTGATGCGGTCGCCATCGAGTCCCAGGAACGGGATTAAATTGAAAATGTTGATCAGCCCAGTCGAGTACGCGAGGCCGAGCATGAGCTCGCGAGCGATGCCCATGCGTGACAAACTGAGTACGGCCAGGCCGCCAAGTAGCCCGAAAAATGGCCCGCCCGCACCAATGATCGCTTCTTGCCAGGCTGACTTTGGTTGTTCTTTGAGTGCGATGAACGCGCCTACAAATGGAATGAACACCGGAGGCCCAACCGGCATGCCCATCATGCGTGCGGCAAAACCATGCCCTAGCTCGTGAACGAAAATCAGCCCGACTAGTCCCGCTGCGTAAGGAAATCCGTAACGCTGGGCGTACAATAGAATCGTTGCGCCCATTGTCGAAAACGTCCAAGCGAATTTGCCGAGCTTTAGGAACTTGAAAGCCGTCAGCAGCAAAGCGCCAACGGTCTTGAGCTTGGCCAGCACCACGAGTCCGGCAGCTCCCAGCCACCCGAGGGAGCTTGTTCGTTTTGGCGTTGGTTCGTTCACGGGGTGCGGCCATACGGCCCCGACTACGAAGGTGCCTACGTCGTTTGTCCTATGTTCGCTCGGATGTGGCGCGAATCCGAACGGTCATCACATTGCGCGGCTGGGCTCGCCACGCCTGAAGGCACGGGGCCAATAAGAAAAATAGCTGAGCAATCTGCTTCCAACTCGAAGCCCGACCCGTTTTGCTGAATGGAATCGAGCCTATTTCACGTAGTCCATCACGTCGAACGCTTGCGCGAATGTCCTGATGTCGATCCACTGTGAGACGGCGCCCGCGGGATTACGAATTTGGACCCAGCGCTCACCGTTTTCTGTCTTGTATGCGAGCACACTGTAAGTATGGTTTGCAGTCAGTTCGAGGCGTTTTGACACGGGGTTGGCATCGAACAATGAGACCGTCACAGGCATGCGTGCGTTTAGACTCTCAGTGAGTCGCTCCCATGCGGTCGTCGCCCGCCATCGCGTGAGCCACAGCGAAGACGCCGGACGCCCCAAAAGCCGTTGCATCGCGTCATCAGACCTCCCTCCGGTACCAATGTTTTCATACGACGAACCGTTCAGCTCTGCGAATGCCTTCTCGAGTAGTGGCCACCACAGCTCGCTTCTGTCTGGGCTCGAGCCGTAGCTGAGCGTGTTTCGCCGCGACACGTATAGATCAGCATCGACTACGATGGACATCGCGGGTCGTGCGTTGCGCAAGTGCCCGACGCGAGGCGTAAGCACGCTGTAAGTGTGGTCGCCATTGTCACGAATCAAGG
>JBIKMD010000563.1:0-4308 GCA_044359465.1 Myxococcota bacterium | reverse complement strand
ACGCAAAGAATCACGTGCGCGCTCGTGGCGCGCGAAAGGTACTTATTGACCTTTGACACCTTGTCGTTGGCGTACGTCTTGAGTGCGTCGGTCGAGTCCATATGACGGAACGTGATCTCTACTTGCATCGCGAAGCCTCCTCTTATGCTTTGTTAGTACAGCTTCTTGCGCTTAGCGCTCGAAAGAATGCCCATCATCTCGCGATATTTTGCGACGGTGCGACGGGCGATATCGATATTGTGTTTGGCGCGGATCTCCGCCACCAGCTTTTGATCCGACAAGGGCCGTTTGCCGTCCTCACGCTCGACCAAGTGTTTGATCATGTTCTTGACCGCTTCTGAGGCGACGTCGTCCGAGCCATCGGAGCTCGAAATGGACGAGTTGAAGAAATACTTCAGCTCGAAAATCCCCTGCGGCGTGTGCACGTACTTGTTCGAGGTAACGCGGCTCACGGTGGATTCGTGCATGCCAATGTCGTCAGCCACTTGCCGAAGAATCAGGGGCTTCAAATGCTCCACACCTAACTCGAAAAATGGCCGCTGAAACTTCAAAATGCTTTCCATCACCCGATAGATCGTGCGCTGGCGTTGATGAATGGATCGTATCAGCCAAACTGCACTTCGCAATTTGTCCTGAATGTAACCCTTCGTCTCACCCTTGGCTCCGGCCATGACGTCTTTGTAGTAGTTGCTGATCTTCAGCTTGGGCATGCCGTCTTCGTTCAGCACCACCTGAAAATCGTCACCCACGCGGTAAACGTAGATATCCGGCGTGATGTATTGCGCGTCTGACTCGGAGTAATGGCGACCGGGCTTTGGGTCCAAGTGCTCGATGATCTTCACCGCAACGATGATGGTCTCGAGCGACTCTTTAGTCTCACGCGCGATCTGCTGCAGGTTCCGCTTCTCTACGCAGTGCAGGTAATTCTGAATGATGTTGAGCACGAGGCCATCATTGTGGCCCAGGTGGATCGCCTGCAGCGTGAGACATTCGCTGAGCGAGCGCGCACAAACGCCAATGGGATCGAAGCTCTGCATGATGCGCAGCACGTCTTCTACGGCGTCGCACGAGGTTTGTGCCTCTTCGGCAACCCGGGTGACGATGTCTTCTGGGAGATAACCTTCTTCGTTCACCTCACCCAAGATGCGCTCGCCAATCCGTTTGGCGTCCGGATCGAGCTCGCTCATGCCGAGCGTCCACATCAGGTGATCGTGCAGATTGGTTTTGTGCGTGAGCGTCGCTTCGTACGAAGGCAGATCGTCCGGATCAATCGATGACGCGGATGGCGGCAGGGCGAAACGATTGTTCTCGAAGTAGCTTTCCCAATCGAAGTCTTCGACGGCTTTCTTTTCATCTCCGGTGACTGTTTGTGGATCTTGCGTCGGCGCCGCCATCTCCATGGGCACTTCGACGAGGCCTTCGCGCAGCGCTTCGCCTTGTGCTTTTTCGTCACCCGCCTCGATCCCCTCTTCCAGGATAGGGTTCTCTTCGAGCTCGGTTTGAATGGCCGTGACGAGCTCGAGGCGAGACAGTTGGAGCAACTTGATTGCTTGCTGCAGCTGCGGTGTCATCACCAGCGACTGCATCATTCGCTGGCTTTGTTTCATTTCCATCGTCGGTCGCTCGCTTCGTTCAGTTCAGTTTGAAATCTTCTCCGAGATACACTCTGCGTGCGAGCTCGCTCGACGCAATGTGCGTCGGAGAGCCTGCTTCCAAGATCGAACCTGCGTTGATGATATACGCCCGGTCGACGATGCCCAGTGTTTCGCGCACCTGATGATCCGTTATCAGCACGCCAATGCCGCGGTGCTTGAGTCCCGCAACGATCTTTTGAATTTCTTTCACCGTGATCGGGTCGATGTTGGCGAATGGTTCATCAAAGAGCACGTGTGATGGGCGCGGAATCAGAGCGCGCGCAATCTCCACACGCCGGCGCTCGCCGCCACTCAAACGACCACCAAAGTTGTCGCGCACGTGACCTAGGTTGAATTCGTCAATCAGCTCGTTCGCGCGTTTCTTACGCTCAGCGGGATTCTTCTCGCTGTGCTCCAAGATGCACATGAAGTTGTCATACACGGTGAGCCCGCGAAACACGCTGGCCTCTTGCGGCAGGTAACCCACGCCGAGACGCGCGCGCAGGTACAAAGGGAGCGGCGCCAGATCGACATCACCGAGCATGATCCGCCCCCCATCGGGAGGAACGATGCCGACGATCATATTGAAGCTCGTGGTCTTGCCGGCGCCGTTTGGTCCGAGCAGGCCCACGATCTCGCCGGAGTTAACCTCAACACTCACACCATCCACAACGCGGCGACGGCGGTAGGACTTGATCAAGCTCGTGGCGCGAAGCTGCTTCACTTCTTCACGCCTCCCGCGGCCGAGGGGACGCCCTCTGGTCCAATCTTTCCACGCAAACGGCGAACACTCAGCCGATCGTTCTTGAGGTCGTAGACAATGACGTCACCGCGAAACTCGCGAGGCCCCTGCGTCACGACCGGCGACCCCGTGAGCGTGAGGGTCTGATTGTCGGTTTCGAACTCGGCTTTTTCGCTAGTGCTCTTTCCGTCGGCTTTCATCAGCACGACGTTCTCGACGCAAACCATCCGACGCAGATTGTTCTTGGCGTCCGTGAAGGCCTCGAACAGGTCACAGGTAATTTTGATGTCGTCACGCGTGACCACAACATGGCCGCGGCACTGCGTGCGGTTCTCTTTGTTGTAGACCTTCACCTCGTCACAGCTAAATGCCCACGGGGTCTTCGAGTTGTTCAAACCCGCCCGAGGGTCGAGCTCTGTAGGCGCCGCCGCCGCCATTCCTGCGACAAGACTAAGCGCACAAACGAGCATTGGCCGTAACATTGCACGTGACATCACTAGTAGCTTAACGCCTGCTCCCCTAATCGGCAACCTGATTGGCATGAATGTTGAACAATCGGGAAAGCGAAAATAATGGGGTCAGGTGCCTTTTTCCAAGTGGCCCGTTGAAACGCAGCAAAAAAGGGTAACGCACCCCATTGTTTTAAGGTTGGCGCTTCCACCGCGCGTGTAGCCACACCCACTGCTCGGGATAGCGGCGGATGGCGGCTTCGGTCAGGGCCGTGAGTTTCGCCGTGAGGGCGTGGGCCTGCGTGAGGCCGGTGAAGAACTCGGGCTCATCCGGCGGTGCGAACGTTCCCTGTACCCGCTCAAAGTGAACCCGGTATTTGCTCCCCTCACGCACGGCGTAGCCAAACAACACAGGGCACCCGGCTTGGATGGCGAGCCATGCGGGAATCACCGGCGTGAACGCAGGACGCCCAAAAAACGGCACAAAAACGCCAGCCACCCGCGTGTCTTGGTCAATGAGCATCCCGAGATACTCATTGTCGCGCAGGCGCTGTTGCAGCTTGTCCAGCATGAGCGGGTCACCGCGCGAGTAGATGACCAGCCCAGCACGCGTGCGAAAGTCGGTGATCAATTTGTTGAGCCGCGGGTCGTAGGTGGGCTTCACCACCGTCGCGCATTTGTAACCACGGGCAGCGGCCACCTGAGCGTAGAGCTCCCAGTTGCCGAGGTGCGGGGTGATGCAAAGAATGCCCTTCCGCTCTGCGCGCGCGTCCTCGAGCGCCTTCACCGTCGCGGCGTCGAAGATGACATGCGGCGAATCAGGCGTGAGATAGCGATCGATCTTGGTGAACTCGGCGCCGATGCGGCCAAGGTGCACGAACATCCGGAAGATCGTGCGGACGGGATGTTTCAATTCCGGCATGGCGCGGCGGAGCTGCTCAACAGCGCGCCTTCGATCGCGCCCCGAGAACACAAAGCCCAGCATGCCGCCAAACGCTGCAAACGCGGTGAGAAACCAAAACGGCAGCGCACGCGCGAGCGCTAGTCCGAAACGCACGGCGTGAAAGATCAGAGTGTTCTTACGTCGCTGCCACGGTCGCCACCATGGCGGCAGCGCTATGGAATCGAACGACGCACGATCAGACATCGTGCTCGAAGTCCGCGATGATCGCGTCCCACTTGTTCTGCGCGCGCAGAATCGCTTCCACCACTTCTCGCACGGCGCCGCGGCCACCGGGATGCTTGGTGACCCAGTCCGCGCGCTCGCGCAGCTCGGGTACTGCGTCCGCCACTGCCACACCAACGCCGGCGAGCTTCACGGCGCCAATGTCGTTGATGTCATCACCCACGTAACAGATCTCGCTGAGATCATACTTGTTCTCGTCACAGAGCAGCTTGAGCGCCGCGCCTTTTTTCCAGGCCATCTCCACAATGTGGTCAAAACGCAGCTCGGTCACCCGCTTGACCACCGACGTCGATTTGC
>JBIKMD010000560.1:0-4309 GCA_044359465.1 Myxococcota bacterium | reverse complement strand
CACAAAGACGTGCGTTTCAAAGGCTTCGTGAGCAACATGCGTTCGGCGCGTGAGTTGAAGCAAGCGATGGAAAGCAAAGAGGCGAACAACTTCGAGCTCGCCATGATCGCGCATCGTGTGCTCGCTGAAAACGGGATTGAAGCGAAGTACGCGCTCGTAGGCCGTAGCGACGGGCTGGTATTCGAACGAGAGTTCCCGCTCCCCAATCAGTTCGACCACTTGCTGCTGTTCATCCCGGCGCAAAGCGGTTTTGTGACACCCGTGTTCATAGACCCCGCGTGCGAGCAGTGCGCCGTCGGTCAGCTGTCGTCCTGGGTCCAGGGCAAAGAGGCGATTGTCATTTCCGGTGAGCACTCGGTGAACGACGGCGTGTCTGTCTCGCTCGATTGGCGCCCGGTCAGAGGAAGCGCGCCCATGGCGCCCGCTACCCATCGCAGCTACCAGGTCAAGGTGAATGGCAGCGACATTGAAGGACGGGCCGTGATTGTCAGCGAGGGCTCAGACGCCGTCAATGGGATGATTGAAGGGAAGAGGCGCACAGATAAGCAAAAGCGTGAACGCTGGGACGAGTGGCTGAAGAATCGCGCCAAAACGGGCGAAGTATTATCTTACACCGACAGTAAGTGTGACCGCCAGAACGCGCGTTGTTCCAGTAGCGTCGACTTTCGAGTGCCGGTTTATCTCGTTGCTGATGGTGAGGGTTTCGTCTTGCCGCTCGAGCTAGCGTACTCTGGTTTCGACGACTCAAAACGCGCGCTTGCGAAGGGTCGCCTGCACGCCTGGAATGACGATCTTGCCGAGGACACCATGGAGGTGGAGTTGCCAAAGGGTCTGAGCGCCAAGGTCATGCCAAAACCCGTCAAGCTCAAAACCTCTATGGTCGAAGTTGAGTGTGAAACGACGCCCACAGCGGCGGGGTTTCGTTTTCACCGGGTGTTGAAGATCAAACAAGTTGATGTGCCTGCGGCGCAGCGCGACGAAGTGCAGGCGGCGCTGAATGCGTACTCACAATGTAGAAAAGAAGTGGTTGGGGTGGGTAAGGAAACAAAGCGCACGGCAGCGCGTTAGGGCGCGGCCGTCTGCTGACCTGCTGCACCGGTGTCGTGCTGCAGCTGCGCCTTCGCCCAAGCGAGCGCGGATGCGAGCGTCGGGAACACCTTGATCGGCGTCGGCGGCGAATACACGAGCAGTACCGACGAAATGACGAAGCGCAGCGCTGCGGACTCGAGCACCACCGCGGTTCCTACCGAGAACTGACGCAGCCGTTTATCGTTCGCCTTGAGCCAGCCCACGATGCGACTATGGTCACCAAACTTTGATGACGAGAGTTTGCTCGAATCGAAAATCGTTACGTAGCGCTCAGCACGGGCGAGCACCGCATCCAGCCGCGCAATGAAGACGTCAGTGTCTTCTGGCCCCATCGCGCCTTCGCTGCGATGGATGACGATTGGCCATTGCGACAGGTCCGAGTGAATGCTTCCCATGGAAACCATCGTATTCTGGTTTAGTTTTCATATCGAATATTTGAATCTCGCCCGTAGTGCGCGACTATCTCGCGCATGAACGCTGCTGACCACGGCCAAACCCTGGCCCCTACACCTGCGTCCCTCGCCCTTGCTATTCAACGCGCGACAGCGGCGATTGTCCGCGCGCAGCGCCCAGATGGAGCCTGGGATGGCGCCTGCGAGCTCGGTCCGTCCTGCACTGCGCAAGTGCTAATCGCGCTGTCCTATCTGGGCAAGCTAGACAGTGCGGATGCCGCCGAGGGCGCGCGCTGGTTGCGCAACCGGCAGCACAGGGACGGCTCGTTCGGCGCCGATCCGTTTGCGCGTGAGGGCGACCTTGGCACTACCGCGACGGCATGGGCTGCCATGGCTTTAGCCTCTGACCCCAAAGCCAAAGCTGCAGCCGCTAAAGCGCTCGTTTGGGTTGAGAAAAACGGCGGACTCGATGCCGTGGTGAAGCTTGTGACCACTGGCGACGTGGCTGCGATCTATTTGGCACTGGCAGGAAAGCTCGACGCCAAACGGTTGCCGCAGCCGCCAATTGTATGGGCGGTCCTCCCTGCGATCGTTTCGTTCGCAATGAAGAAAGTAAACTTCACGACCGTGCTTGGTGCGATCAGTCTCGGCATCATTTCGCGGCAGCTCCGCAACGATTGGGATTGGGTGTCGCGTCTCTCTGTTGGCCGTGCGTCTGCGGTCATCAGCGCGTTTCAGAATCCTAATGGCAGCTTCAATTGCGTCACTATTGCGACGGCGATTTTTGGCGCTGCATTGCACAGTACAGGTCGCGCGGAAGATGCGAGTCGCGCACAGCGGGCGGCAGAGTGGTTACTCACGCGTCGGATTCGCGACGCGAGCGGTTTGCATTTCGATATATTCCCGAGCGACGTTTGGACCACGGCGTATCATGTGCGGGTGCTGCTCGACGCAGGTGTTGCTCGGAGTGAGCCAACGATTGCAAAGGGCGTCGAGTATCTGTTGAGGACGCAAGGACACTCGCCGCAGGTGTCTTACAACAACGCCAAACCGAACGCGGTTCGCACAGGCGGCTGGGCGTTCGAAGCAGACAATCCGTTGCTGCCAGATCCAGACGACACTTCCGTCGTTCTCACGGCGCTTGGTCATGCATTGAATGGCCCCGGTTTACCGAGCGAGCTGGCTGCACGCGTTCGTACTGCGGTGGCGAACGGCCGCGCTTGGTTGCTCGACATGCAGAACCCTGACGGCGGCTGGGCTGGTTTTGCCTGGGGCCTCCCGGGAAAAGAACCTGGGCCAGCAATGATCGAGCCCTTCGTCATGGATACGAGCGATTGGGTCGCGATGCTCAACGCGTTCGAGAAACCGCCGGTCATCTTGGGCGATCCGTCCACCGAAGATCTGAGTGCCCGCGCTATCGAGGCTCTGCTTGCTACGGGTGACACACCTTCTTCGCCTGCGGTCCAGCGCGGGCTCGCGTTCTTGCGCGAGCAACAATGGAGCAAGGGACCTTGGTGGGGCCGCTGGGTTGTCAATTACCTTGCTGGCAGCGCCTATGTGCTCACTGCATTCGCACGCGCGCAGGAAGGCGCTGGCTCCGCGTTCATTGCGCGTGCGATTGAGTGGACTAAAGCGCGGCAGAACAAGAACGGCGGGTTTGGCGAGCGTGTGAAGACCTACAAGATTCCAGCGCTCGCTGGGCTCGGACCTTCAACGGCGCCGCTCACGGGCCTGGTCACCCTCGGACTCATCGATCAAGGCATGGCAGAGAGCGAAACTGTACAGCGGTCCGTAGACTATTTGCTTCGCACGCAGCGTCCCGACGGCACTTGGCCGAACGGTGACTATTTGGCGACCGCGCTGCCACCGAGCGCGTTCTACACCTACGCACCGGCCGCAAATTATCTACCTTTGCAGGCGCTCGCGCGTTACGCGCATCCGTCGGCTGCGCCAGCGCAGCCCGATGCCACGCGCTGGAGTGACGCGGTGCTGGAGCCCATGCGCCAGAAGACCGATCCGCTTGCGGATGCGCTCGTCGCTACGGTGTACCGGGATCACGCAGAAGGCTCGGTGACGCCTCTACTCATGAAGCTGTTTCGGAATGACGACCCGATTCCAGCAGAGCTGCCTCCACCACTGCGGGACTATTTCGAATCCACTGCGCCGCTACCGAGCTGGGCTGATCCCACCTTGATTGCCGACGCGCAGGCCTTGTTTGCAGAATTTGGCGTGCAGATCACCATGGGGCTCTTCTGTTCGTCTTTGCCGCAAGCCTACGCGGCAAAAAAAGGCGCTACGGTCCTGGTGCAAACGAAGGCGATGCAGCGCAACACCAAACAACGCGTGTTCGAAACAGCGCAGTTCATTTTTGACGTGCTCGACACAGGCGCGTTTGAAGCGAACGGCAAAGGCATTCGCGCTGCGCAACGTGTGCGTTTGATGCATGCCGCGATTCGGCACCTGATTCTTGCGCGAGGCACCTGGGATGCGGCCTCACTCGGACAACCCATCAACCAAGAGGACATGGCCGGTACCTTGATGACCTTCTCGGCCGTGACCTTTGACGCGCTTCGCCGCTACGGTATCTCCGTGAGCCCGGCGCGTGGTGAAGCGTGGATTCACGCGTGGAAAGTGATTGGCCATTACATGGGCATTGCGCCCGAGCTCATGCCCACCTCTATGGCAGATGCCGAGTCACTGATGGATGCAATTCGCCGTCGTCAATGGGCGCCATCGACTGAGGGCAGGGAGCTTGCTGCGGCTTTACTGGACATGATGAATGCGTTCTTCACCTTCGATGTGACTGCGCTCAAGGGCTTCATCCCCAC
>JBIKMD010000561.1:0-4309 GCA_044359465.1 Myxococcota bacterium | reverse complement strand
ACGAATCGCCATCGAGCGCAAAACCAACCTCGGCGCCCGTGGTGATCAAACGTCCCCCACTCTCCAAGAACGCGTTCAGCGGTGTTTCACCTGCGCTGGTGATCGGCGGATTTTTTGTGCTGTTCAAACCCGCCATCCAGATCACGGTATCTGCTCCTGTAAACGTGCAACCACCCGTTTCAACGGCTTCGTCGGAACACGACACCACGCTCATGGACATGTCCACGTCAGAGCCGAGGCGCGCTGCATAGTCGTGGTGCTCGTCGTTCATCTTACCATCGAGGTAACGGTCGAACGCGTCGACAACTACAACTTTTGCTGCACCTGTGCCTTGGCGAACGAAGTAGGTATCGCTTGGTAGGCTCTCTCCAAGATCTGGGCGCTGCGCTGTGAGTCGAATGAAGTAGCCTGCTTGCGGCGCTTGGACATCTACGGCGCGGATGATCGACGAACCACCGTCGCCCTCGCCAAGCAGCGCGAAGGTCTGTCCGTCGGTTGAACCATACACACGATAGGTCGTTGGCACAGCCGACGGCTCTGCGTAGAACGTCGCGTGTACGGTTCCTAGACTGAGGTTCACCGTTCGAAGCTCAGGCACCGGCGTGCGCGAAGGCTCGAGCAGCGAATTGCGCCAATATTCGCCGAGGTTGTATTGGTACTCGGGCGTGTAACCGTGCACGTTGACCGTGTCGTGAAACACATTGTCGTGCGTCGCGATGGCTTCTGGATACGGGCGAGCATCGAGCGTCACGACTTGGAGCCCAGCAGATACGAGCTGCGGCGCCATCGCTTTGCTTTTGACCGTGGGACCGTCGCTATTTCCTTGGTAGTTGGTCACGAAACGCCCAGCTTGCGACAGGGCGTACGCCTTGTATGCGGCCTCTTCACCGTACATCGAATCCATCAGAATGATGCCGGCCAACCCGCCTGGTACCCCGCTCTTCGTGCTCATTGCCGACAAGCTGTAATACGCGCCCGAGTGGGAGGAGATGACGACTTTCCCAAGGTTTGGGTGCACGAGCGAGCCGTCTCGATACAAGACAATCATGACCTCTTCGATGAGCTTCTTCACGCCGTCTTGTTGCCTCAGCGTGCCAAAGTCATCGGCGGAGGTATCGTACAAACCTTGAGGAACAATCAGGATTGCGTTTCGGTGTGAGTAGGCGGCCTGCTCGACGTACTGGTGCGCAGGCAGTGTGTTCGCCACAATGCCGCCCCAACCATGGAGCGCGATCAGCACGTCCACCGTCCGCGCCTCACTTCGAAAGTCGCGCGGCAAGGACATATGGACGTGCGCTTTGACGTCTTGCACCGCAGGGTGAGGCGCCCGTGGAAGCGGTGCAACTGCGCGGTGCGCCCATTTGTCATCCGTAAACGGAATCGCGTCCTTCAGCGTACTCGCGCCAATTGCGGCATAGGCCGGAACGGCGACGTCAATGCTGCCGCCCCTAATCCGGAACATAGCGCGCAGAATGCGTTCACCTTGGTTGGCCGCGATCGTCGGGGTCACGGTAATTTCCGCGCCCTGCCCTGGTTGCAGCACACCCACAGTCGTAGTGCTCACCGAGGCCCAAGTGTCACCGCTTTCGATGCTCAGCGTGAGCGCTTCGGTTGCAAGCGTACCTTGGTTCTCCAAACGCAGCGTTTGCGCTTCGAACGGCGTGCTGAAACTCGCGCCATCCTTGCGATAACCAAAGTGCACGGCGTCTGGCACCACCAAACGCGCAGACGGTGCCGCCCCCGTTTCGCCAGTCTCACCGCTCGCCCCAGGGTTGCCCGTCGCGCCCGTTTCTCCCGGCCGCCCGCCCTGCCCTGTGGGCCCGGTACCAGCGGTCGGACCGCCTCCTGCAGGTACAAAGGTCTCCCCTGCCTCAGGACCTTGGACACAGCCGCTTACCAATAATGTAAAGACAAGTAGACGACGCATCTCAAGCTCGTTTTCGGCGCCACCGGCATTTGTGACCTCAGATTCGCTAGGCCCCTAAACCTAGAGGAACTGCCGCAAGCCGGTGATGACCGCGTCTGGAATGGCGTGTCCACCCGTAAATGGGATCCACTGGACCGAAGCGCCGGCTTTCCCCAGAACATCGCGAAGTTGCTCCGCGACGAAGAACGGAAGCACCACGTCCTGCTTGCCGTGACTCAGCAGCACGGGAACGCCTTTGAGCGAGGACGCTTTGTCCGTCCAGCGTGCGGTCGCAATGAGCGAGCTAGACATCAACACCAGGGCCCCCGGTTTTTTGGCGCGGTGAACCGCCACGTCAATCGCCAGCATGGAGCCCTGAGAGAACCCGCCGAGCACGAGCTTTTCCGGCGCGATCTTCCACTCCTTTTCGATGTGGTCGAGCATGGCGCTCACCTGCGCGCTGGCGTCAGCGAGACCCTGCGGGACGAGCGACATGTACTTCACCACCTCACCGCTACGCTCGTAACGCGCGCGCTCGGCCCAATCGATGAGCCACCATGCGCGGCCTTCACCCATATCGATGGGCGCCTCGGGAAACACGTAGCGCAGCCCTTTGGTCATTGGCAGCACACTCGCGAGACCCACCAAATCATCACCGGGCGCGCCGAAGCCATGCATGAGCACGACAACACGTTCGACCACCTGATTCGGCTGCGCATCGATGACCCGGGCTTTGAGCGGCCCAAGCGTTTGCAACGTAGCGGCAAGTGCAAACATGTCAGCCCTTCAGCACGGCGAGAATCTCGTCCGCGTGTTCTTTGACGGACACTTTGGGGAACACTTTTTTGATGACGCCATCAGGACCAATGACGACGGTGGTGCGCAGGATGCCATCGAACTTGCGGCCCATGAACACTTTCGGTCCCCAGCTTCCGTACGCAGCGATCACGTCGGCATCTGGATCAGAGAGCAAGGGGAAGCTCAGGTTGTATTTGGCTTTGAACTTCTTGTGCTTCTCAACAGTGTCACGCGAAACGCCGAGCACCACGCCGCCAGCGGCTTCAATCTCGCCATACGCATCACGGAACCCACACGCTTCAATGGTGCAGCCTGGTGTGTCGTCCTTGGGATAGAAATAGAGCACGACGGTTTTGCCGCGAAGACCCGCGAGCGAGACTTGCGAGCCATCATCCGCAGTCAGCGTGAACGCTGGCGCCACGGAGCCTTCTTTGGGCGCGGCTTGGATCTTGGGTTGTTTGCCGGCAGGAGCCGCCGCTTTCGCCTTCACTGGCGCTTTCTTCTTGGCTGGAGCAGCCTTCTTCACCGTCTTTTTGGGAGCTGCTTTCGCGGCCGACTTCACAACCTTCTTGGCCTTCGCCTTGGGTGCGCTCTTCTTAACGTTGGTTTTTTTCTTCTTCGCTGCGGTTTTTTTCTTCTGTGCCATGGCGCGTTCTCACGTGCCCAGAGGCAGAGATCAAGTGCTCAGCGCACGCGGGCCATCATGGCAAGACGGTCGTGGCCGTGGCTTTGACAGCGGCCTCGGCTGCCGCTTTGGCTGCAGCTTCGGCTTTTGCCTTCGCAGCGGCTTCCTTGGCGGCGTCGCCTTCCCACTTCTTCAGAAGCTCGGCGTAGTTCGTGGGTTTGGCTTCGCGATTGCTCGGCCAGATTGTGCACAAATTGCCGTCCACTTCGTTCAAACAATCGATGGTCTCTGGCGGAATGTCGGGAAAACCATCAGCGTCGGCCTCGAGCGCCTTTTCGGCATCGTTCGGCAGTGCGCTGTAGAGATCGACGCCTGAGAGCTTTTCTACTTGGTCAACCGTGGTGCGCCAGCCGTTCGAATCTTTGGCAGCGCCAGGCACCCATGGGGTCATTAGCTGCGTAGCAAAGGCAAATTCACGTGTAGGAATGGTGTAGCTGTTGGGCGCGATCCAGGCAGACATGGTTGGTTTCTTCGCCGCGTCCTCTGGCTGCCAGTAGGACGTCATGAAGCGGTGGCTCGGAATGGGCAACGAGCGCGTGATGTCGGCTTTGCTCGCGTCAATTTGTGCGGCGAGCGAGGGATGCTTGAGCTTGATTGCCGCCACGAACGCCGCAAGCTTCACTTTGTCGATCTTGTAGGCGGTGGTGCCATCTTTCTTCGTCGTGATCTCCACTTGATCGAAGAGGATGGGTTTCTTGGTCTTGGGATCCATGAGCACCAGCGTTTCTTCGGTGCCATCAGGTTTTGGAACCTTGTAGGTAAACACGCCGAAGGTGCCCGCTTTACCCAGGGTCCATTGTCTCCACTGCGTGAGCGGAATCGACTTCTTTCCATCTGCCGAGAGATACAGGTCGCCAATGAACACCGTGGCTTTACCGACTTGGCGCACGGCAATGCGGTGCGCATCTTCCCACACGCGG
>JBIKMD010000562.1:0-4309 GCA_044359465.1 Myxococcota bacterium | reverse complement strand
AGGCTCACCATTCGCGGAGGTGTCAGACAAAGGCAGCGCCACCCAATCGTTGCCACTGAGCGCAAAAATTCCGGCACATCTAGCCCAGCCGCCCCCATCACACGGCGCCTGCGCGGTACCACCCGCCATCACCGTGTGCCCACGGGCCAAGTCGTAAGCGAGCGACACTTGAAACCGAGGCGTGGGGGCGCTGCCGACAATCGGCAGCCAAGTGGAGCCGCTCAGCTCCCAGGTATCATTGCAGAGCCAACCGAGCGCAACGTCGTTCTCGTCAGAGGCAGGTCCCCCAGGACAGGTGCCAGTGGACGCGCGACCGCCAAATAACACCACGCGGTCACGACCCATGTCGTAGGCGAGCCCGTAGCGCTCACGGCCGCTCGGACCAGTCGCGAGCAGCTTCGTCCAGGCACTGCCCGTCCACGCCCAAGTATCGTCGCAATAGGAGCTCAAGCCTCCGGTGCACGCCTTGCTCGGGTCAAAGCCGCCAAACAAGATGAAACGCGCGCTGGCGGTATCGTACACCATGCTCGCACCCACGCGGGCACTAGGCTGCGGCCCAGCAGGCGTGAGCTTGGTCCACACGGTTCCAACCAAGCGCCACGTATCGCCGCAATACTCGCTCGCCCCGGTGGTGCACGCGAGCGAAGGGTCGCGTCCCCCAAAGAGAATCGTTTGATCGCGAAGCGCGTCGTACCCCATGGCCATTCCAAAACGGGCGGACGGCGACGTGCCAAGTGGTACGAGTGACCATTGGTATTCGGTGGGCGGTCCAATCGCAGAAATACCCGCCACCTGAGTCCTTGGCATGAGACAGGCCTTTTGACCGTCGATGAGCTGCACGCTGCCACAGAGCGTACACGGCGCACCGCAAGAGGCCGACGCGTCGCTGCAAGACGTGCAGGTGGTGTCGACAAAACGATATCCACCAAACCGCACGAGTCGGTTGCCGCCATCATCCCAAGCAGCACCCGCTAGTGCCAGTTGCGGCGGCGGACGCGCACTGGTCACGACTTGTGTGTTTTCGACGAAGTTCCATTCGGTGCCCGTTTCGGTGGTGTAAACATTGCCACTGACCGCGCCGATGCCGCTCAGCGCGCCCACTTTTTGCGCGGCGTGCGGAGACAGACCGATAATGTTTCGCTGAGAACCAAGGAAGGTGTTGGGATTGGGAACGGACGACCCCGCTACCTTCCCGTTCATGGTGGCTGTCCATTCGACGTGACGAACGAGCGCACCCGGGCTCGCATTGGCGGCGCCATCCACTTGGGTGACCCACACATGCGATCGATCAATCGCGTTCAGCGTAAATTCGGCAAAGCTTCCATCTTCCGCGGCTGGGAGTGAGCGCCCAATCTCGTTGGTGAGCGATGCGTCTTCGTAGGCCACCACCACCGTGTTCGCCTCGACGGCACCAGAGACGCCAGTGATCGTGAAGCGTTTGAGACCAAGCGTTGCATCGCTGCCCCAAGGCACACGGCGGTACACTATTTTCTCAGGCGCACGGCTCGTCGTATCTGGCGCAGCAGGAGCGGTCGCATCGACGGCGAACTCCGCATCCACACCAAGATCGATTGTCGCGTCATTGCCAAGCACATCCGTCGCCACAATGCGCACACCATACGGCGAAGTCTCGGTGTAACTTCCAGGCGCGAGCGTTAGTGATACGCTCCAGCTCGTGGCCACGCCCGTGCTCGCCATGGGCAACGTCGCGGGTCCTTGCGTGCTTGCACTCAGCGAAGCGAGCGACTCAGAAAACAACATAGAGATCGACGCCGCTGCGCCAATCGCAAGTGCGCTCACCGCAGGCAGCACACTCCCTGCGGGCGGAGTCAGCGTCCGCACCACAGTCCCCGGCAGAATCGACGGCGGTGTGAAATCGAGCTCGATGAGCGTCGAGGCAAAACGTCTATTGCCGGCGGCGTCCGTGGCGGTGACGCCAAACGCGACGATACCTTCGGGCTCCGTACCACTCACCGTATAAAGACACTCGATGCGACCAGGGGCAGACGTAGGAACGCAGCTCGTCAGCGGCGTGTTGCCGAGCGACGCATCGATAGTGGCAGGTTCATCCAAAGCGAAGGTGAGCGTGATTTGGTCGTGACCAGGCTTGGCGCTAAAGCGCGTTGTCATTCCAGTCGATGGGGCCTCGGTGAACGACGGAGCCGCCTTATCGATGATCACGTCACCAAGGCTTCCCGGCAAAAAACGATTGCCGGCAAGATCTTCAAGCGCCAGGAGCTCTATGGCGTAAGTTCCGTCTGCATCACTCGGTACCACTGTGTGAGTGAGCGAGAACACCGTGCTCGTCGTGGCTTGTGACAGGAGCGGAATCGTCCCCGTCGCCTGGAGCGCACCTTCAGGACGCGCAACCAGCGGTTCACTGGTAGTCACCACCACGCCCGCTACGGAGCCCACTGCCGCGGGTGATGCCAGCAGGGCGACGTCGACGAGCGCTGGGGGCGTGAGATCGAAGCCGACGCTCGCAGTTTCAGTAGTCGTATTGCCCGCAAGGTCCTCCACTGTGATCGTGACAGTATGCGCACCCTCACGATCGTTTGGTGCGACCACATAGGTTGCCACATAGACCGGCGGCTGAGCGCGCAGCGTGAACGGTTGACCAGCGTCGAGCGTGACGCTCACCTCGCCAGCGAGCGCTTCATTCACAGCAAATTCGACGGTCAGCGTTTTCCCCGCTGCAAGCAAAGCCGGCGTCAGGGTCACACGCGAGAGCTGCGGCGCACTCTCATCGAAGACCAGCGAACCCAGGCTCACATTGCTCGCAGTGTTACCGGAGGTGTCCACCAGCGAGCAGGTGACAGCGCTGTTCCCCTTCGGCAATGCGCTCGTCGCTGGTGAGCGCGTACTCGAACGAAAGCCCATCGCTGCTGAGCAAGACGAAACGCACGCCGGTTGCCAGCTCCACAGTGGGTTCCAAGAACAGCGGTTCGTCTACTGTGAAGCGTAAGACCGTTTGCGCGCCGCGTTTGAGCTCGGTGAGCGAATACGAAATCGACCCTTCGAGAACTCGGGGCGGTGTTTGGTCTCCTCCTCGCGCAATGCAGCGTTCGATCGCCAGCGCGCATGCGAACCCCTGCGGACACTCCTCATCGTTCGCGCAGACGATCTTGGACCCGGGAGACACCCCTAAATTCGGGCTACAAGAAAGGAGAAACAGACTAAGTGCCAGCCGGCGCAAGGGTTTCCCGAGCATTGGGACTAGCTTAGCCTGAGTTCTTGCGGATGCTAGTGAGCAGAGACACGCAGGCGCGCAATCTCACCGGCTCTCAGGTCTGCCGGCCGGCATAGATGCAGGCGCGCCATCGAAGCCCTGAAAATCCCGCGGCTCGAGTCCGCCTTTGCGGTGCACGCGGCTCGCGTCATAGACGAACTTACGCGCGCGGTTGATGTGCCCCATGGGCTGATGCGCCAAGATGCCGTGCCATGGTTGAAAGGACAAACTTTCACAGAACGCGTCCTTCCCGGGCATATCTAGCGTCTGCGCGGGAATCACGATGTTGGCCACTGGAACGAGCGGGCTCACGGATTCCTTCCATTCATAAGAGGCATGCTCAATCGGCGTTTCACCCGGGCTGACTTGGAACTGAACGTACATCGTAAAACACAGTCCATTTTGTGCGGCAGCGGCGAGGTCTTTCTTGAGATAGTCAGGGTCGTCACGTTTGCCCTTGGGGCGCGGCTTGGAGTCTTGGCAGGGTTTCGCCGTCACTTTTACGGCTTGGTGTGCGCCAAGATGAAAGGCGCCGCCGCCCCAGTATTGCGCGTTGGCAACACTGTCGATCGGACCTGTCTTGACCAGCGCCGGAGCGGCCGTGTTCGGGTGAGAGAGAAGAAAGCCAAGGCCCGGCAAGCGTCCTTTCTCGTTGACGTGCGCAAACTCCATGAACTCCTCCGCGTCACGCCCCACAGGTGTTGGCGCATTGGTCATGAGAAAATCTTGGGTTTGGGTCTCGTCGCTAGAGAGCCGCTCGCCGGCAATTCCCATCAGCTTGACGGCCATGCCGCGCGCATCAAGCTCGTCATCGGGTTGATGCCAGCCCACGCCATTGGAAAAACGAACCCACGCAGGGTGCGGTCCAAGACCCTCTGCAAACACACCAAACCGCGTTCGTGGGTCGCGCGTTTCAAGGGGCACGACTTGCGCGTACACACAGCCGTGCGCTTTGCCGTGAAAGCCGCGCTGCACGCTTTGGCCGCGTGATGACGTTTGTTTGTCTTGCAATGCTACGATTTGCTCTGCGAACACTTGGAAGCGCTGCTTCTCTTCCGCGCAGCTGCCGCGGCAATATTC
>JBIKMD010000559.1:0-4317 GCA_044359465.1 Myxococcota bacterium | reverse complement strand
CCAGCGCACAAGGCCGCGCTCATGCTGCTCCGCCTGCTGCGTGATAAGCAACTGCTCAAGCAAGGCAAATTCCGTGAGTATTACTTCGAAGGAACCGAGATTCTGCGCGGGTATCTCGCGCAGCGCTACGCGATCAACGCGCTCGATCTGACAACGGCCGAGCTCATGGAGAAATTGTCTGCGATTTCCGCACCAAACCTCGATCGCGAGGGGTTGCGGATGTGGCTAGAGCATGCTGACTTCGTTAAATACGCCAAATTCGAGCCGCCCATAGAGAAAGCAGCAGGCATGCTGGATTTCTTCGAGCAACAAGTGTGGGTCACGCGTCCGCCTGAGCCCAAGTCCGTGGAGGCCGCATGAGCGCGCTGTCCACCATTGTCATTGCGCTTCAGGGCGTCGCGGCAGCGGCGTTTTTTGTTTGGGCACAAGGCAGCGGTCGCAATTTTGCCTTTCAAACGCCATGGTTTTTGCTGCTTCTGCTGCCCACTTTTGTGGTCTCGTTTCTGACGATAGCGGGTCGGCGTACGCCCATGCTGAGCTATTCTTACACTGGGTTTGCGGGTGGGTTGCCGCAAAGCTTGCCAGAAACGCTGCGGCCTGCGGTTTTGTTCATGCAAACGCTGGGGCTCATTTTCGTTATCACGGCGGCGGCGCGCCCACAGTCGGAAGATCCGAGTGGATCGGACTACACTGAAGGCATCGACATCATCTTTGCGCTCGACATTTCCGGATCGATGGAGGCCGCGGACTTCAAGCCGAGCAACCGTCTGACCGTCGCGAAAGAAGTGCTCGCCGAGGTGATTCAAGAGCGAAAGAGCGATCGTATTGGTCTGGTGGTGTTCGCTGGTGAGGCTTACACGCAAGTGCCGCTCACGCTCGACTACAATGTGCTCATCAACTTGCTCGCAGATGTCCGCACAGGCGTGATTCAAGACGGCACCGCGATTGGTGATGCGCTTGGCACGTCGATCAACCGCCTGCGCGAGCAGACATCGAAGACGCGTGTAGTGGTGCTCCTGACCGACGGCGATAACAACGCAGGCTCGCTTCCCCCGCTTGAAGCTGCGTCGATCGCGCAAGAGCTCGGGATGCAGATCTATACAATTTTGATCGGCAAAGACGGCCCGGTGCCCTTTCCTGCTGGCAAAGATCTGTTTGGAAAAACGGTTTACAACCAAGTGAAAGTGCCGATTAATCCGGCGCTGCTCGAGGAGATTGCGAGCAAGACCAACGCGTTGTCGTTCCGCGCGGAGGATCGCGATTCGCTCCGCAACACCTTGCGTGGCGCGCTCGACCACCAAGAGAAGACGCGCTTTGAAGAGACGGGCACGGCACCAAAGCGTGAGTTGTTCGTTCCGTTTTTGCTCTTTGGTTTGTTCTTCTTGCTAGTTGAGCGTGTGCTTCGGTGGACACGCTTTGCGGAGGCGCTCGAATGAACGGCTCTCGCGCAAACACAAAAACGGTTGCGAGCGTCGTGGGAGTCCACTCATGAAGTTTGGGGATCCGCGGCTGCTGTGGTTGCTCCTGGTGGTGCCTGCCTTGCTCGCTTGTATGTTCGTGTACGAGCGTGTGCGGCGTGCGCGCTGGGCCAAGGCGTCAGATGCGCGCATGCTGATGTCTCATGAACGCGAGCTGTCACGTCCAAAGCGTATCGTGCGTAGTGTGCTGTGGCTGCTTGGTGTGACGTTGTGTGTGCTTGCGTTGGCGCGGCCTCAGTATGGTGCGTCCACCGTCAAACAAACGCGGCGCGGGCTCGATTTGGTGGTCGCGATCGACACCTCAAAGAGCATGCTCGCAAAAGATCTCACGCCGGATCGGCTGACGCGCAGCAAGCTCGAGCTGTCGTCCTTGCTCGATCAGTTGCGCGGTGACCGCGTCGCCTTCGTTGCCTTTGCTGGGCAGGCGTTCGTGCAGTGTCCGTTGACCAGTGACTATGCGGCGGCAAAGACCTTTCTCCGCGCGCTGGATACAAAGACCATTCCGCGTGGCGGTACGGCGATTGGCGAAGCGCTTAAAAGTGCCGATGCCTTGCTCGACGAAGCGCGGACGCGCGGCGGAGCCAAGAGCCAGGTTGTTGTAGTGATTACGGACGGCGAGGATCATGAGGGCGCAGCCATTGAAGCAGCCAAAGCGCTGCGTGAAAAAGGCGTCACTGTTTTCACGATCGGCGTGGGCTCAACTGCGGGCGAGCCGCTGCCGCTCTACGGCGATCGCGGTGAGTTCCTCGGTTACATCAAGGACGCAAGCGGGCAGACGGTACTCTCGCGTTTGAATGAGCAAATTCTAAAAGACATCGCGCAAGCCGGCGGCGGTCGCTACGTCGCTTCGTCCGGCGGAAGCACTGGCGTCGAAGCGCTCATAGGCGACTTGGCCGGCTTTGAGCGCGAGGAGAAAGAAGCGCAGTTCAAAGTGGTTTACGCTGACCGTTTTCAGTGGGTGCTCGTACCCGGTGCGGTGCTGCTGCTCGCGGCAGCGTTACTGTCGAGCAAGCGCAAACAAGCCGCGGTGCTCTTTGCGTTGTGCGTGTTGTCTGCAGGCCAAGCAAACGCAGACATTCCTTGGCCGACGCTACAAAACAGCGATGTGGCCGAAGGCAACGCGCTTCTGCAAGACAATAAATCGGATGAAGCGTTGACCGCCTACGAGCGTGCCAAAGAATCGCTTGGGTCGCGTGCAGAGATTTGGCTCAACCAGGGCCTCGCGCATCTCAAGAAGGGCAGCCCCAAAGATGCGGCGCCGCTGATTGAACGCGCGCTTCTGTCTGAAGACAAGAAGATTCGAGCCCACGCGCAGTTCCTGCTCGGTAACGCCGCGTTCGACAGCAAGGACTACGCGGGTGCAGTGGCGACGTACAAGAAGTCACTGCGCGAAGTGCCTGGCGTGAGGGAAGTGCAGTACAACCTGGAGCTTGCGCAGCGCCTGCTCAAAAAGCAGCAAGAAGAGCAGAAAAAAGACGAAGAGAAAAAGGACGACCAGCAGAAGCAGGACGAGAAGAAAGACCAACAGGACCAGAAGCAAGAAGACAAGAAAGACGACCAGCAGAAGCAAGATCAAAAAGATCAGCCGAAGCAGGACGACAAGAAGCAGGACGAGAAAAAACAAGACGAGCAAAAGCAAAATCAGCCGCAGCCGAGCGAGTCAGAGAAGCAAGACGACAAGGACAAGAGCCGGATGCAGCTCCTCGATGCGCTACAGGCAGAAGAGAAGCCCATGCGTTTTGATCTGTTCAAAGCGCAGCAGCAAAAGAAGAAAGATCGCAAAGTGGAGAAGGACTGGTGATGCGCGCGATTGATGAGCAGGCATTCGCGTCCAGGCCCAAGGCACTCGCGCTTTTCGTAGTGGTGTTCGCTTTTGCGGGCGTCGCTTCGGCGGCTGGCAAGATTGAGATTAGCGCCGAGATCTCGCAGACCCAAGTGGCGGTCACCGAGCAGATGACCTTGGTCGTCACCATTGTATCTGACGGAACCTCCGCCGACCCCGCCTATAGTCCACCACCGCTCGAAAATTTGGAAATCGTGCGGCGCGGAACGCAGCGCGGGCAATCGTTTCAAATGGGTTTTGGCAGTGCGCCAAAGACGCAGCTCTCAACGACCTACACCTATCTACTGCAGCCCAAAAAGCCGGGGAAGGCCAAGATTGGCGCGGCGACCGCGCGCGCTGGCAACGAGCTCAAGTCCACCGAGCCCATCGCGATTGAAGTGGTTGGCAAAGCGGGGCCGCAGAACCAGGGAAAACAGACGCCCTCTACGCCGGATGCGCCCGCGATTCCGCAAGCACAGCAGCCCCAAGGCGGCCGCGGCGACCCGGTGATGCTTCGTGTTGTGCCGGAAAAATTCGATGCCTATGTGGGCGAACAGGTCGTCGTCAGCGTATTCTTACTCTCTCGCGTTGATCTGTCTGACGTCGCGAGCCTCACGGCGCCGCAGCTCGAGGGCGTGCTCTTCGAGCGCGATGATCGTCCAAGGCAGAACTTGCAGCCCAAGATTCAACGCTTTGGCGGAGAAGAGTACCAAGTGTTCGAGATTGCGCGCTATGCGTTGTTTGCGCTGCGCGATGGGAAAGCCAGCGTCGGCGCGTTCAGCACCGAAGCGCAGGCTGGTGGCATGTTCTTCTCGCAAGGGCGCGCCTACAAAGTGTCGAGCTTGCCGTTCGAAATAAACGTCAAACCCTTGCCCGCAGCGGGCCGTCCCGCAGGGTTCTCGCCCATGAATGTGGGCGAGTTCCAGTTTGGTGCCCAGCTCGTCAACGCCGAACGCGCACAGGTCGGTAAGCCCGTCACGTTGCGCGTCGTTGCGGCGGGTGTGGGTAATGTGTCCA
>JBIKMD010000558.1:0-4322 GCA_044359465.1 Myxococcota bacterium | reverse complement strand
CATGGCGGCATCTTCACCTTGTGCGCGAGCCGCATCGGCGAGGTCCCAACGCATGCGAAGATCGGTGCTGAGCTTTGCTTTGAGCAGATCGTAGCCTGCGCCCGCGTTCGCGTAGAGTGCGAAGCGAAGCGTCGCGTAGGCTGTGGGTCGCAAGCCGAGCGCCTGGCGCGCTGCGGCGACGCGGGCATCGATTTGCGCCAAGTCCGTGAGCTGCAAGTCAGGAACGGCCGCGAGCGCTGATAATAAGCTACGAACTTGCGCGTCGGCCGCAGTCGCGAGCGTTTGAAGCAACGCCACTTTGTTCGAGGGAAGGCCAGCGTCGAGCACTGCGGGCGCGTCAGGAGGGAGCTGATCCACGGTGGTTTTGGCAAGCGCGCCAAACCATGGGAGCGCCGCCGAGACAGCCTCCCGCGTAGCGCCAGGTAGCATCATGATCAGATCACGTAGCGACCGCTGCCGCTCATAGAGCGAGCCGTTGTAAAGATTGCTTTCGGCACGCAAATACAGCGCTGCCTGCTTGGCCTCGTCTGGCGTGAGCGCTCGCGCGTGTTCCCACACGAGCTGCGCAGAAAGAGGCGCGTTGAACGATGTAAGCTTCGTCCTTAGTGCAGCGCTCTCTGCTTGTGTGAGCGTGCCGGCATCGAGGCTCGCTGAAGAGATGACAGCGCAGGCCTCGCCCAGCTCCTTCACCGCGGCGTCCTTGAGCAACGCACGTAAGCTTTCCGGAAGCTGCGCAATGTTCAGTGCGCCAGAAGCGCCAATGCCGCCACCCACCGGTTTGCCGTAGGTCTGCTTCAACAACGTGCGTAGCGCGTTACCATCTGGACAGGCTTGCAGCTCCACCAGCAGGCTTGCGAGCGATTGCGTTGGCGGAAGTCCAGGAAGCGTAAAACGTTTGCTGTCTAACGCTTGCGCATGCGCTGCGTTCAGATCGACCGCAGGGATCGTACCACTTGCTGGTTGAACCAAGTAGGGAACGAGCCACTGCGCGTATTGCTTCTGTGCGGCCGCATCGTTGAACAACTTGGTGGCTAGCGGCCGCAACATGGCAGCGCTCACACGTGCACGTCCGAGCGAGGCGAAGATCTGGCCGCCATTTTGGGAGCCAATGCTGGCGTTGAAAATCGCCTCAATGACCTCTCGCCGCTGCACGTCGCTGAGGCGCGTGTCGGAGAGCGAACGAATCACATCGGGGAGCACTTGGCCGCCGGGCTTGAAGCGCAAAAGGTAGGCCTGTGGCGCGCCGCCCGGAGCGGGTGGGTGAAAAGCCATGTTCTGCGAGGTGAGCCCTTTGTGCGTCATGAACTCACGCACTGCCGAGGCGATCTGGTCAGAGGTGAGGCCAGGCTGCGCGAGCAGTGCAGGAAGCATGGCGTAGAGGTTGTAAGCACCGTAGCTCACGTTCCAAGCGCTGCCGTCGCCCATGATCGCTGCGAACGCGTCGCGTGCGAGCTGCAGCGCCTCCTGCGCGTCGCCACCGTTCTGTACCCAGGCAAGCAGTACCGCAGCATAAGCATCAGAGCGCTTGTCAGCTTGAAGCACCAGCGTACGTGCGTCCGGCGTGCTCAACGTGCCACTAGCGAGCTTACCGGCGGCGCCAGAGACCGTCGCCAAGTAGGGCTGGAGCGCCGGGGGGACTGGCGTCTCCATGGAGAGCCGTCCAATGGCCAGAGCGAGACGGTGAGTCTCGAACAGGTCTTCGCTCGCCCCTGGTTGGAGCTGCGCAAGTAAGGTCATCTTCGTCACTGGTGCCAACGTCGAGCGCTCGACGAAATCGAGCACGTCTTCGGTGATACCTGTGGTCATGGGCTGCAAGACGGCTTCTTGCAGCGCTGGCGTCACGTCCGCAGTCGAAGCTGCGCCGCGCAGAATATTGGCCGCAGTCTCGGCGCGCGCTTCCATGATGATCGGCACGTGCGCGTCTGGAAAATCGCCCGCCATGGTTTGGGGAAGGTTCTCCACGCTTTGACCGATCGCACTGTAACGCGCCTGTAGCTGCGCCTCTGGCGTCGTAAAGCTATCGAGCAGGTCCTTCTGCTTTGCGACTGTCGTGTCTGAGCTCACCCAAAACGAGCGAGAGGCCGCAAGACGCACCGCAAAATAGGTATCGCCAAGCAGCTTGTCCGCAATGGGGCGAGCGTCCGCGAGTGGCAGCTTCAAGAGCGGAAGGAGCTGGGCAGCGGCGATACGATGATCGATCTTCGGACTCTCGCAGAGGCGCGTCATGAGCTGCGTGAGCACCTGCGCTGACGAGGCGATGAAACGCGGCACCTGCAGCTGTCCATTTGGCAGGTATGGCGCGTGATCCAAGTCCTCCGTGAGTCTCCGTGTCAAAAGCGCGACACGGTCGGAGAGGGGAAGCGAATCATTGTCGAGGAGCGCTTCCGTGGCGCTCGCAGCAAGTTTTGGATCGCTGGTGGCTGCGACGCGATCGAGAAGGGCGTTCGCCTGGTCGCGCGAGAGCTTGCTCTCCCGGAGTAGACCAGCAAGGCCAGGCAGCTCGCCGTGTTTGCCGTCGCTCCACTCGACGAGATGCTCCGCGCCTTTGATGCCAAGGGCCGCTAATGCTTGGTCTCCATTGAACCAAGCGCTCTCCGAATCCCACTTTTGGTAGGGATAGTTTTGAACTTGCGTCAGGTCCAAACCGGCGAGCGCTGCGAATGCCATGTAGGTCGCTTTGCGAATCGACAACCCTGGGGTGCTGGCCAATAGCGCATTGATCTTTTGGATCAGTGCGTCGCCGGCAATGTCGAGCACCGGGCCCGCATTCGGTCCTGGTGTCAGTGTGCTCAGCGCGTCCGTGATGGTGGGCGAGAACAGTGTACCCGGGCTTGGCGCATTCGGAATAACGTTGGTCGTCGCGACGGACGGTGTCTCGATCGGCCTAACAATGGGGATGAGTGGCGACAGTCCGCGGATGGTGGGCATTTGGCGCGAGTATCGGCGACTGGGCCGCGCCAGTTGCGCAAGTGGGCCGCTTAGAAAACCGACGGATCGTCAAGCCTAGAACCCATGCTTCCTACGCCCACGTAGTTCCCGGGGTGCGTGGAAGTCTGTCTTTCGTTGCGAGTCTTCGTCGCGACTGACTAAGGTGTCACGCTTAGGTTGTGCTTCGCAGTGATACGCCCTTTGCTGCGATGCTCGGCCCGCTAGGTGAGCCAGAGGCGCACGCCCGTTCACTGCGCAACGCTTGATTGCCGACATCGCAGTAGGCCAAAGTGATGCGTTCATCCGTGCGACCAAGAAGGGGCCTTTTTGATGCTTCGTTTTTTTGCTGTAGTTCTGGCGCTAGCTCCGGCTTTCGCTCACGCAGACGCGACCTTCGTCATCATGAACGCGGATGGCCCGGCAGAAGGGTTGAATGACCCCACACCTGCGACACCCATCGATGGCAATCCTGGGGTCACGATTGGCGAACAACGCCTATACGCGCTTCAATACGCAGCCAATCAGTGGGGCAGCCTGCTCGACAGCGCGGTGCCAATCACTGTGAGCGCGAACTTCGACCCGCTCACTTGCGCAACGACGAACGCTACGCTTGGGGCTGCCGGAACCATAAGCGTGTTTGAAGACTTCGCCAACGCGCCACGTGCCGACACGTTCTATCCTGGTGCGCTGGCCAATAAAATTGCAGGGACCGACCTCGACCCCTTGAACCCAGAGATCGCTTTGCGTTTCAACTCTGCTCTCGACGGCGTGTGTTTGGGTGGTGTGACCTGGTACTACGGTCTTTCGGGTAACGCCGGCGTAGGACAACTCGATCTCGTGCCTTATCTGATGCACGAGCTTGCGCACGGCTTGGGCTTCCACACCTTCGTCAACAAGGTGACTGGGGCTCTCTTCTTGGGACAGCAAGACCCATTCCTACTGGGAATCTTCGACAACATCACGGGTAGATACTTACGAGACATGACGGATAGCGAGCGCGTCACGGCGATCAAGTCTGGTCGATCGATCGTTTGGGTGGGGCCGAACTTGTTGACTGCCGCGCGCACCACACTCACCGCTGGCACACCCCTACTCGTGGGCGTGTCGCCCGCTGCGATTGCTAAACGATTCACAGTCAGTGAGGCGAGTTTCGGCGCCGCCCTCTCGACAACCGCAGTTACCGCCGCCGTGGCCTACGAGAACGATCTCACAGCAAGTCCTCTAGGGTGTGCCGCCTACACGGCAGGAACTTTCACAGGAAAGATTGCGCTGATTGACCGGGGGACCTGCAGTTTTACCGTCAAAGTCAAGAACGCGCAGAACGCCGGTGCGGTCGCAGCAGTGGTCGTGGACAATGTCTCCGGTTCTATTCCGCCGCCAATGACCGGGACTGA
>JBIKMD010000009.1:0-14607 GCA_044359465.1 Myxococcota bacterium | reverse complement strand
TCGACGTGGCGCTCGCGGTGATTTGCGGTGCGAACGACGCCGTCACATTGCTGGGCGCGTCTTCGAGCGCCAATGACACCGGGCCACTGAGCGCGGCGTCGCGTGTGATGGTCACTGTAACGGCGCCGGTAGCGCCTTGAATCACCGTCATCGGCGAAGGCGCGACGCCAAGGGTGAACGTAGGTAACGGGTCGATGGTGATGGTGATCGTCGTTTCGGTGAAACCCGCGGAGTTGGTGGCGCGGATGACGACGTCATACACACCTGGCGCGCCGGTCGGAGTGCCGGAGATCTCACCCGTGAGCGAGTTGATTGAAAGGCCCGCAGGCAAACCCGTGGCGCTGTAACTCTGTACCGCAGAACCATTCACCATAATCACCGTGATCGGCGTGATCGTCTGGGTGGCAATGAAGAGAGGGTTGCTCGAAGAGTAAGTCAGGTTGCTCGGTTCGAACACACTCTGCGTAATTTCGAGGGACAGCGGCGCGCGGCGCCAGCCACTCGTATGATCCGCGCTGACCTCGAGCGCGTAAGTACCTGGCACCGCGCCGCCGTCAACCGAAAGAATGACTTCGGAGCTGGTGCCTTCCGTGCTCTCAGGCGTGAACATTGCGCTTACACCAGCGGGGGCGCCAAGCAGCTCGAACGCGATGGCACCTGTGAACCCGCTGTCTTTGCTGAGCGTGACGGATAGCGCCGCGTTAGATCCGGTAGGCACGCTGATCGTCGACTGGCTGATGCTGATGCTGAAGCTAGGAGCGCCGATCTCTTCTTCGTTCCCAGGCGGCGGAGTGAACACCACGCTCACCGATTTGCTGATCTGATTATCGCCTTCACCAATCGTCGCGACAATGACTTTGGTGCCAGGTACCCCGGAGCGAATCGTCGCCGTAAAGATGCCGCCTTCGGTGGATCCACTCGTCGTCGACAGTGTGTTGGGCTCGCTGCCCGTCACTTGCAGACTCACTGGCGAGGTCTCGATCAGCCTGCCGTTGGCGTCTTTGACCAGCACAACGAGGGTGGCGCTGTCTGCGTTGTTGGCAACGAGCGTGGACGGTGTCGCGACGAAGCTCGAAGTCGAAGCGTCGAGCTTTCCAAAGCCTTCGGTAGCGCCAGGACCACGATCGATACCGTCGAGGTTCGCGCGCTGCAACGATTCGCTAGTGTTGCACGCGATGAGCGTGGTGAGGAGGAGGAGTGTTTGCTTGCCCATTGAAGCAAGCGTAGTCGACGTATGCAAAACCCGCCATCACGGGTTCACCATGTTCAGGCCAGTTCTGGAACGGATTTTTTTGCGCGGTCTTGTGCGTGTGCGTGACGAGCAAGATGAATTTCGCCATGTTGGGGCTCAACACATCGTTCGGTTGCACCTTGGCTTTTGCCACCATTTCTGGGGCTCGGCATGATCAGAACCCAAACTGGGCGCACTTTTTCCAGGGCCCACAAGACGTAACGGTTTCGAACGATTTGCCACCGCTCAATCGTCATACTCCGTATTGGAGTACACTGGGAATGGTTACAAGCGATCGACGGCGCTAGGGCTAAACCCGCGGCACTTCCACGGCAACAGCTTTTGCGGCCAGCAAGAATCCTGTATGCACCCCCCGTGCATAACCCGATCATGCGTTGGCTTCTCGTACTGTGTTTCGCTGGCTGCGCCGCTCCGACTCCGACCGAGGACGCTGGCGATTCCCCAACTGAGATGGTCGAAGGGCCTAGCGGCGACAGCGGAGTCGTGGGGCCGACGAGCCTCACCGGACCAACGGGTTCCACAGGACCGACGGCCGATACGACCGCGCCCACCGCGCTCCTGGTCACCCCCGTCGAACGCACAGAGATCGAAGCGGGTGACACCATCGTCATCACCTTATCCGAACCCATTGCGCCAAGCTCTATCCCCGCCTCACTTTTCGCGTCTGGCCTGGCGGCGAGCGTCGTCTACGATGAGGTGTCACTCACCCTAACACTGATCGTGACAACCTCGCCGGCGCTTGGAGCACATGCCTTGACGCTGAGCGGCCTCACCGATGTTGCCGGCAACGCATTCACTGGCGTGCTGCCGGTCTATCTCGCGCCGCGCTCGAGCAGCTCCGTCATCATTGACACTGATGGGGAGAGCCATCTCGAATCCGTCGACCTTGCGATCATCAAGGAAGGAGCAGCAGCGGGCGGCACGGATCGCCAGCTGGCCATCTACCGTCACGCGCAGGGTCCCAATGAGTTCGCGATTATCGTGCGCGCTCGGATCGAAGGGCAGCAGTGGTTGCCCGAGCACATCGCACACGAAGGTCAACTCACCCGCCTCAAAGTGATTCAAGGACGAACGCTCACCATGCTCGTCTATGTGGCGCAGGACCAGACAGGACAGTACCTCGCCGCACGCGCGCTTCGCTTTGGCGCGTCTGATACGGATGTGGTCATCGGTGCGGAGACAATCCTCACGCGCGAGTATGTGCCTGAGATCTACGCGGGCAACTTTGGCGACCTCGTCGGTGTCGCGTTTCACGCCGGAGGAACCCATCCCCACGCCGCGATCTATGACGGAGGTTGGGTCTCCTTTGCAGGTTCTAGCATCAAACAGCTCGATACTTTCACCGCACCGGGGAGCATCCCAACGACAGACAGGACCATTCGCGTTGCCGGCTCAGGTGGCAAGCTGGCGTTCGCATGGACCCAGCAAACGACAGGGCTCGTGACCAATGTGTATGGCGCCATCTATGACGGTAGCGCGCTGACAACGGGCCTCGAGATTGATGAGACTGCCAACTCGCGCACACCCTTTCAGCTGCGACTCGTTGGCCTCAACCGCGCCACGGCGACCTTCGTTTATTCTTGGATCCAAGACGCTCAAAATGCGAGCGCCGACCGCATTCTGACTCGAACCTACTACGATACGGCGCTAGCGGCGGCGCCGGAAGTCCTCAGCACCAGCCCGGTCAGTAACGGTGTTTCTTATGTCCTTTTGGCAGCCGATGCCTCTGACGACGAGGCCGTGTTTGTACACACATTCAGCAACGGCCCGAGTGGCGAAATGTTCGGCTATGTTTGCGGTGCTTCGTCCACGGTGCTGAGCTGCGCGTCGCCTGAATCGATTGCCACTGAAGATCTTCCAAGAGATTCGGCGTTATTAGCAGTGACGACGATTCATTCCGCCGCATCGCACCGCACCTTGGTGGCCTGGCGCGCTGAGCAGGGGCTCAGAGACATGTACGCAGCATACTCCGAGGATGACACGGCGGGGCAGCGCTTTGGCGCGCCCGAGGCCATCCCAGTTGCGAACAATATTGGGCTCGTCAGCGCTGTCGTCTCTGGTCCGGCGACGACCGTGTTGCTGCTGCGTACTGGTGACGGACCCTCCGAACTTTGGCAACGCGAAGCCAACTGGACTCGCCCGCTCACGTTCTCATTCGATTCTTCGCTCCAGGCATTTCCGTCTCTCGCCAGCCGCGGCCCAGTTTCACTGCTCGGTTATGTGTCGCTCAGCGACAACGAGGTACTGGTGCATGATGTCGCGAACTGGGCGAGCAGCGAGTCGCTCGCTTTGCAACGCCTGCCTACGACCATCGACGTCGGCTCGGCGCGATACATCTCGGGCGAAAACGGCGCCGTGTTGTGGACCAAAGCTGTGCGCGGCGACCATCGTTTCTACGTCAGCGCATTGGATCCCATCACCGGATTTGCTTCCCCGCTGCAGGTTGATCTTGGGCGACCGGCAGGCTTTTCATTGGCAAGTTATGCCGCCGCGAGCAGCGACTTCGGTCTTGCGATTGCGTACATCGCGCACAACTACGACACGGATGAGCGCGTGCTGTATTTGCGCCGCCTCGTTAATGGCGTGCTCTCTGCACCGTTGCTGCTCAGCAATTCGCTCGATCTCTCAGCCTGTACGCCCGCAAGCACGTTGCAGCTTCAAGACATTTATATGGTGGGCGGCGATGACCGCATCTGGCTGATTCAAGGCAATCCGAACGAGTCGGATCCTTGTGTGGAGGGCTTCGTCGTCTCTTCCTCTGCGGTCGACCGCACGCAGCTGCCCATTCACTTGGTCAATCCCTTCTTCGATTCAGATGGCGCGCGTTTGGCGGTGGGTTGGACGGACGCCGACGACCATCCTCACGTTGTCACCTATGAGAACGACGCGTGGCAAAACGACGCTGAGCTTTCCACCTCGGCGTCGTACCAGGTCATGCCTGCTTTTCTAGAGACTGACCTCGCGGTAGTGGTCAGGCAAAGCGGCGCCGGAGAGATCGACGCCTTCGTGCGCACGGGTGCCGCGCCATTTGCTCAAAGTGTGTTGCTTGCCTCGAGCCCGAATGAAGTGCGTATGTTACGCGAGCCAGGTGGCTTGCTGTTTTTGACGGTCGACCCTGCGGTCGGCACACGTGGTTTTCGTTTCGTTGGCGGCGCCTTCGCGCCCCAGCTGACCTTCGCTTGCTCCGCCAACGTCGGGCCACTTTCGACCGTCTACGCCTCGTTTGTGGGCGAGGACCTGTTGTGCGTGAACACCAGCTTGCCCGGTGACGTCGGCCTGCTCCACTATGCGCTCACACCTAGCGGCTGGAGCAGCACACCTACCCTTCTCGACGCTTCGCTCAGCTTGAATCAACGCGCTGCGAGCAACCTTTCGCGCCATGAGCGCGCGCTCGCTTGGGCAGGACCAACGTTGGATCGAGTTCAGATCAGACGGACGTTTGTAGACGGTTGGGCGCAAACTTACGATGCCAATATCGAGCTGTATGGGTCGTCATTCGCGTTGATTAGGAGCGGCGACTCACTGGCGCTCGTGCTCGAGTCTTTCCCGGCGCTGTTTCGGCCTTATCGTTTGCGCAGCATTGGCTTCTAGCCGCAGCTCGTTCGCCTGGCTGATGAATCTTCTAGCGGGGCAGGTTGGCGGCGATCTTGGCGAAAATTTCTCGCAGCTTCTCGTTCTGATTCACGAGGTAGCGCATGGGCAGGTTGTCGAGCATGACGCGCTTCGAGGCGGCCTCGTAGGATTCGCGATCAGCCCATGACTCGATGGCGGCGTGGGTCTCTGCGAGCGCCGCGAAGACAAGGAAGGGCCCTAGTGCCGCCAGTAGCCGCGTGCGCGCGCCCTCGGCCGTCTTCGATGCAGCATGTGCTTGCGTGGCGAGCTCCGCATGCTCGGGCGCGCTCGCGCGCAGGTACGCGATGCGTTCTTGAAGCTGGCGTGCCCGCTCCAGGTCAAAGGCGGCCGTCGCAACGTCGAGCGCCTTAGACCCAAGCTCGTTGACACGCGCTTTGCCGGCCATGCGCATTGCATTGCGCCACGCCGTCCAGCCATCGGACGTCGATGGAAGAGGTGTGACCGTGACGCCGCTCCCCTCGGCCGCAGCGAGACCAATGCCGGCTCGATCGACGAGCTGCGTGCGCCGGATGCTAGCGGCCTTTTGCGCGAAGGTCGCAGGATGAGCCAGCGCCTGCTCGCTGCTCAAGCGACTGAGCAGCGCTAGGGTGTCGTCCACACCCGCGAGGGCGCCCGTTTCGACAGCGAGCCGGAAAGCGATCGATGGCGGATAGGCAGAGGGCGTGGCCGCGAGGGCCTTGGCCTCGGCCAGCCCGCGCTCGTTGCCGGCCCGCCGTTCTGCGAGGTGCTGCTCCGCGATCGCGACGAGCTCGTCGCGGCGGGCCGCAGCAGTCTCGCGCTTGGTCCCCTGCTGGGGCCATGCTTTGGGCAGCACGAGCGCGTGCTCTCCGAACTTCGCGAGCTCGTACGCAGCCGTGACCGCATCCCAGGCCGCCTCACTGCTTGCGCGATGCGCGGCGCCAGAGAGCTTTAGAGGGTCCCCGACCAGCGGCAACAGCTGATCGAGCTCGGCAGCAAACTGCTGCGGACTGATGATCTCCGACGGAGCCTTCATGCCGAGCTGCATCTGTTCGTGCATCCCCTCAGCCGGGTCTCCGTCAGTCGCGAACTCCTCAATGCGACGCGCGCCGCACACCCCGCAATCGACTGTGACAGTCATCGTGTTCGGATCCGACGAGTAGAAGAGGCGCGGCCGCACGCGGGACCCGCACTCCGGGCACGGGGTCAGGCCGACGGCGTAGTTGATCTCTGCAAAGTTACGGGCGCGGCCCTTCGAGCGATGATCGATGACGGGATGATTGCTCACGGCCAGCCAGGGTTACTCTGGATCGGGCGGTTGTCGAAATACTTATCGCACTCGGCCATCAGCCGGCCCTTTGCCTCGGTGGTGAGTCTGCTCCGTTCTCACTTTGAGGACAGAACCTGGATCGACTTCGCCATGCTTGGTGGCAGCATCGCTCAAATAATCGAGAGAACGTCGGCATCCTCGATGTTTTCGAGAATTAACTCCGAAGTGCGCAGACGCTCTTCACCGAGCGAAGCAAGCTCTTGCTGGAGCTGAGGAAACGCTGCGAGCAACCGCAGAAAATCACTCCGGTCGAGAAACAGCACTTCGCCTTCTTCAGCGCCGATCACACTCGCCGTGGTGAGTTGATCGCGCAAGAGCGAAATTTCTCCGAACAGATCACCTTCGCGCAAGGTAGCAAGCTCGACCTGCGCCCCAAGACTGGCCTTCATCACCTTCATGGAGCCACGCAAGATGACGTAGAGCCCGTGACCATGCTCGCCCTCTCTGACAATCGCTTGGCCCGTGCTGACAGGAAACGAACCGAACAGACCAACGACCGACTGCCGGGTGGGACGATCCAGCGTTCTAAGCAGGGGCGACGTGAGCGTGATGTTTTCAAGCAGCCGCCGGCGCGTGAAGGCATAGAGCGCTTCGCGCATGGACTTGGAATGCGCGAGCAATGTGGCTTTGGTCAGCTCGAGCACGACGGAAGTCCCAACGCTGGTAATGGACGCGTTACGCGGACGCTGCGAAACAAGGGCCATTTCACCAAAAATGGTGCCAGGCGCTAATTTCCCAAGCGCGCGCTCTCCTTCTGGCGTGCTCCTCGAAGCCACGAGTGTGCCGTCTAGCACGAGAAAACAGGAGGACCCTTGTGCGCCCTGTTTCACCACTGTCGCCGCATGCGCCAGGTTATGCATCTTCATGGCGCGAAGCACGACGATGAAATCTTCGGGCGTCAGGCGCGACAGAAGCGGCACCGCCGGATACTTCTCGGGCAGCACGTCGCTGACCTTACCGAGCGCCTTGAGGGCTTCCATGGGTTTTGGATGCAGCGTAGGCGCAGGGCCCGCAGGCAGCACCGGTGCCGGCGCCGTGGTGACGAGCTCTTGGCCGAACAGCCCCGCGTAGATCAGCGCGATCTCACTCGCAGCGCGGTCGTTGTCGAACCCCATCCCCTCGAGCAACTTACACGCCAGGATGGCAGGAACCGGCTGCCCCACCTTCGCATACGACGCGGCAAGATCATTGAGCAGCCTGCCTGCGGCCTCTGGCTCACCAAGCAAAAGCAACGCATCAACGATTCGGAAACGTACCGGCCAAAAGGCTGGCTCGGCAAGGGCGATAGAGACGAACCCCGCCAGCGCACCGTGGGGGTCGTCCTGCAATTTGGCTTCATATGCTGCGTAGGCGTCGCGCATCGATCTTTAGTGAGAGCGTTCGCCCGCGGTGTCAACTATTCGCTCAGCGTCGCGGCGGCAAAGCACTTTCACTTCGCCAAATCGCGTACCGCGGCATGAAGGCCAATCACCACTTCTGCCATCTTGGTGTAGTCGAGACGGTCGGCCGTATCTTCGGGCGTATGGTACGCAAGGTTCCTAAAGAAAGCGGTATCCGTCACCATGAGCGCAGGGTAACCTTGCTCCCAATAACTGCGATGATCCGAGAAATCCACGCCAGGAACGAAACGTGGCCCATTGAGAGAGTACACGGGAAGAGAAGACGCTCGTTTCATGGAGCGCTTCACCTTGCGTGTGAGACCGAGGGTTCCAAGGTCACCAACGACGACGATGAAGTTGCCTACAGAGGGATAGAACGGCTTCAGTAGCGCGCTCGGAAGGTGCTGACTGCCCGGTGCGTCAGAGAAGTAGCCGATCATTTCTAGGGAGATCATCGCCCGTACCTCTACGTTTGCGTTGCTCAAGCTGCGTGCATGAACGGCACTGCCCATGTTGGCACTACGAAAGAACGGCGGCTCCTCCAAGGTGTACGCCACGAGCTCTACCGGCGCGCTCACTGGTTTGTTTGCCAACAAACCAGCAAGTTCAATGAGACCCGCTACACCGCTAGCGTTGTCATCTGCGCCGGGGAGTGGGTCACAGGTATCGTAGTGTGCACCAAGCACGATGCGTGCACCGGTTTTGGGACCCAGGCGAGCGATGATGTTTTTGTACTGCCTGCCTTCGGCCATGAACGGTTGTTCGGCGATGCTCGCGCCGGTTGCCGCAAGTTGTGTGGCAATATAACCCGCGGCTTTGTTCAGATTGTCAACGCTGCGATAGTCGCGCGGACAACAGGTCTCAGACAACATTCGCACATGCGCTTCGAGACGCCGTGGGTCCACGCCGCCAGCTGCATTGCTCTGCGCTCCGGTGAATGGTTGGGTCACGCCCCACCATACGCCGCAAGGAGCTACGAGCAACAGTAGAATGCACAGACCCAAACGCTCGCGCGTAGGCAAGGCGGCCTGATAGGGTGTTTCCATGGAATCGCTAGAGCCAACGCTGCAGCGCGTATTCGGATTCGATCGCTTTCGTCCCGGACAGCGCGAAGCGATTGAGACCTTGTTCGATCGCAAACGTGTGCTCTGCATCCAGCCCACGGGCCATGGAAAGTCGCTGCTCTATCAGCTCCCCTCCGTGCTGCTGCCGGGGATCACGGTGGTGGTCTCACCGCTGCTCTCGCTCATGCGCGATCAAATCGAGCAATTGAAGACCCGCTTTGGACTAGCGGCAGGGGCAATCAACAGCGAACAAACAGAAGCCGAACGTGATGAAGTCACTTCTGCAGCGCTCACCAAGTCGCTGCGGATCCTGTTCGTTTCACCCGAACAAGCAGACCACGCTGCAAACCGAACGTTGTTTGCAGCGCTCGACGTGTCATTGCTCGTCATTGACGAAGCACACTGCGTGTCGACCTGGGGGCATGACTTTCGTCCTGCGTATCGGGCCATCGCCAAGTTGGTCCAGTCTTTTGACAAACGTCCGTTCTTGCTCGCGCTCACCGCGACTGCCAATCAACGCGTAGCAGAAGATATCTGCGTGCAGCTCGGCGGCGATGTCACGACACTGCGGCAGAGCTCGCTGCGTGACAATCTGCGCCTGGGGGTAGTGCAAACACCGAGCTACGCCGAGAAGCTCGCGTACGTGGAAGCGTTCGTCAAAGCAGCCAAAGGCGCCACGCTTATCTACTGTGCCACGCGTGATCACGTAGAAAGTGTGGCTGCGTATTTGAACGCTCGAGGCCTGAGCACAGCAGCGTATCATGCTGGTTTTGAACCGGCCGAGCGCAAAACACTAGAGCGCGGCTTCCTAGACAACGGGTTCGAACGTATCGTTGCGACCAATGCGCTGGGCATGGGTATCGACAAACCGGATCTGCGTGCGGTCCTGCACTTCGATCTTCCCGGTTCGATTACCGCTTATTACCAAGAGATGGGCCGCGCTGGGCGCGATGGCCTTCCTTCCACCTGCGTGTTGCTCTTCGACGCCAATGACGCGCGCGTGCAGGAGCACTTCATTGAAACAGCGCAGCCTGACCGCGCCGCCTTCGAAGGCATCATGCGTGCGCTGGACGAAGTTCCGCTGCAACGGCTCACCGAGCTCAAAGTCGCCACGGGTTTACATTCGACGCTGCTGAACGTCGTCCTCGCCGAGCTCATCGAACAGGGCTATGTAGAAAAAATCGAACATGAAAAAAGGCAGGCGTATCGATCGCTCGGCCGCTCGCTTCAAGCACTCGATTTGTCACGCTACGAGCGGCAGGGCACAACACGGCGCGGCGAGTTGAAGGCGATGCTGGCTTATGGACGGCAAAACGCTGGCTGTTACATGGTCACCTTGTGCGCGGCGCTCGGCGACACGGCGCTGCCCCCCTGCGGCAAGTGCGCGGCGTGCAAACAACAACCGTCTCGTCTCATCCCAGATGTATCGTCCGCACGTGCGTGGTTGGATCGACGCACCGCGGTCATTCCGGCAGGTGCGCGCAGTGGGCATCTTCCCGGTGTAGCTGTGATCGATGGCGGTGACTTTTCGCTCGAGGCCACAGAGGTCCTGGGGCGCCGCGACGTGTTGTCACAGCCAGAGCTGCGCGCGCGCCTCGACTACGCACTCGATGCGTTGGCCCAAGTGGACGCGGTGGTCCTGGTCCCTTCGCTGCGCTGGACGAAGCGGATCGAGCATGGTGAGTACATGGCTAAACGACTAGACGTGCCCTTGCTCGCGGACGCAGTGAGCTGGAAAGAGGCGCCCGCGGCCGCGCAGCCGGATCTACAAAACGACGAGCAGCGCCGGAGCAACGTGCAGTCCAAGATGACCGCCGTGCAAGTGAAAGGCGCGCGAGTGCTGCTGGTGGATGACGCCGTAGCCTCACTGGCGACCATGCGCGAGGCCGTGCGTGCACTGCGTGCGGCGAACAAACAGGATCTCACGGTCACGCCGTTCGCACTCGTCAAAACACGCTGGTAGACGCCGCGTATCGTCACCAACAACACTTTGCTCCCTTGAATGGAGGCAACTTGGGAACCTACGCGTACATTCTGACAGGTCAAGCTGCGGACACGATGATCGAGTTCATGGTGGCCGCGGATGCGCGAATGAGCAGGATGCTGAACGAAGACCGCCGGCGCCGCAACGACGCAAGAGCCGGGTCTATGTCGCGAATCGCCTTGGTTCTTTTCGCATGGCAAGGCAGCGCGATCACAGACCTACTTCGCGAATCGCCCCGGTTTTCACGTCGTAGACGAAGCCGCGCACTGGAATGTCTTGGCGAACGAGCTGCGACGCTTTGTAGGCCCGGATGTCTGCGCGCACCGATTCATCAAGATCGCTGAAAGGCAAAAAAGCAACGTGATCCGCGTCCGCTTTTTTCTCCGCCTTGAGCTTCTTGCGAATGTCGTCATCGGTGAAGGTCAGCATGCCGCAATCGGTGTGATGGACGAACGCCACTTCTTGCGTACCGAGCAGTGTTTGGCTGATCGCAAGGCTACGCAAAGCGTCGGCAAAACGGCCGCCCGCATTACGAATCACGTGGGCATCTCCTTCTGTGAGGCCCAGCGCCTTGGCCGGATCAATACGGGCATCCATACACACGACGAGCGCGACCTTACGCTTGGGAGGAAGCGCAAGATCGCCTTTGTCGAACTTCAAAACGTAGTCTTTGTTCGCTTTCACCAACTCATCAATGACAGGCATCACCAGCTCCTTTTGCCGCTCAAGCAGCGGTTCATCCGCTATAACGGATGCTGCAGCTGATCAATCCTTTTGTGGCTGCGGCTTACAATTCAATGCAGACCCGACCACATGCGCCACGACGTGTCGTTTTGGTTAGCGCGGAGTGTAGCGGAAGATTCGTCCACTATCGGTGCTCACGTAGAGCCGGGCGTCCGGTCCCATGACCATCGAGCGCACGCGATCTTCCACTTGTGGGAACGCCGTCTGCTCGCTCACGCCTGTGCGGTTCGCATCGAGCGAGAGGACCGTGATTTTTTTTGCAGCCAAGAAGCCCACCGCGAGACGCCCAGTCCATGCCTTCCAAATCGTACCGCGCAAAAACACGCATGCCGACATGCCTTGTGAGTCTGGATGCGTCCACACTGGCGCCACCGCTCCGTTGACACTCAGATCCGTCATCGCTGCGCCGGTGTAACCAATGTAGTCGCCATTCGCTCCGATCGGATTCCAGCCACCATTGTCGCCAGCCACAAGCCGCGTGACCTCATCGTCTTGGTTTGGCCCGTGCTCGGAAATGAACACCTCGCCCGTGCTCGGATGAAACGCGAGCCCTTGCGGATTGCGAAAACCGATGGCGAAGATCAGCTTGCGACTTCCAATTGTCGGGTTTCCAGAAACGGTTTCGCCATTCGTGTTGAACCGCAGCACTTTGGCGCCGAGCGCTTCTGGATCTTGCGGAATCGTCGCACTGTGATTGTCCCCGGTGGTTAGATACAAGTGTCCATCCGGGCCAAAACGCAGACGTCCACCCGAGTGCGCTCCCGGCCCGCCATTCTCGGTCGCCACCGCTTTGTAGGAAATGCCAGTGACGATGTCGGTGCGTTCACTGAGCTGATTCTGCTCGTTCAAAACGAAGCGAATCACACGATTGTCTTTTTGCCCGCCGCTCTGGTGCGTCATGTAGACGTAGATACGCCGATTGCTCGCGAACTGCGGATCGATGGCAAGACCCATGAGCCCGCTCTGCCCTTCTGCGAGCAAGCCGGTGAGCGCGTTGCCTGTATTGGCGATGACGGTCGAGCTTGCTTCGCCGATGACGAGCCTGCGTAGCTGCCCTCCGCGCACGGTGTAGAGCAACGAACCGTCCGGCAAGAACGCCATATCCCAGATGGTCGAGCCGCCTAGGTTGTGAATCTCTTCACGATCCACGGTGGGCGTTTCTGTGCTCGTCGGCACTCCGCCGCCGTCATCGAACGAGGTGTCTTCAGTGTTCTGAGCTGGTCCCGCAGAGGGCGCTGCGCTGCACGCGAAGAGGCAGATGAAACAGAGACGTTGCATGCGGGTAGAATAATCACGGTTCCTGCAGCGGGGAAACCTCTGCGAACACGTGCGGACTGTCACAATCTGACGAAGCCTCGCGTTTTGCCACCCTGGCGGAAGCTCACAACAACATCGAAAGATCGGCGCGTATGCAGCCTGAGAGAAACCACTTTCTCAGGAGCACAACATGGCCATCAAGATGAACGACCTCTATGTCAAAACCGTTTCACAAGGACTCATGGAACCAGGCGAAACCCTCGTTGCCTACAGTGAAGGAACCCGGCAATCTTTCTGGACCTTCAATATCGCCTTCTTCAAACACTACTACTTGCTCTTGGCCACCAGCGAACGCCTCATCGTCGTCGATCACCGCAAGGGCCTCTTCGACTTCCGTTTGGATAGCGTGGACTCGTATCCGCTGCGCGATGTCAGCACTCTGAAGCTGTCTGGGTGGGGCGCCATGAAGAAGCTGACGATCGAAAGTCCGCGCCAGGCAAAGAAACTAAAGATCTCGCTCATGGGCGGGCTCTTTAGCAACCGCGTAGTGCCCCGCACCAAGGCGCTCATTGAACACTGGTCGCAGCACAAGGCTCTCCCTGCGCGCAATGAACGCGCGGCGCTTCCTGCTTCCTCCGCAGCGTGATCGCACGGGCGGCTGAGCTTGTCTCAAAGAAGCGTGCTCAGCCTGTTGTCGCTCGTTTCGTGCGAAGAGACTCACGCCGCGCCCTGAGCAGTGGCTGTTTGGGGTTCTTAGGACGGGCGCTGCGCGTTGAACATGATGCAGGCGGCGCTGAAGCCATTGTGGAACGAGCCACCACCGCCGAAGAAGCCGTAACTCGGCACCACGATTCGCCGAGGCTGAACGATGAGACCATCACATCCATGGCTCGCCGCTGCGGCGCGAAGTGTTTGAAATACCTTGTTCTCATTCGTGCCGTTGGCATCGAACATCGCTACTTCCTTGTATGGCTGCGTCGGCTTGCGGGCGTAGAACACCTCTACCGTTTGCGGCAGGCGCGGTTCGCTGGGCGCGCCTGCGCTGGCATAGGGCACCACGCTGACACTAGGGGCGCAAGCAACGAACAACAAAGACAAGACAGAAAAGAACCGCAACATTGGATGCTCCTAGGCGTTCAGTACGGAGCGGCTCTAACTTGGGCCTGGCAATCGCGCTGTGCGCGAACGCACATCGCATCTGCTAGGTGCGTCTGAACAACGGCGCTGGCGCATCACTACTTTGGTACTTCTGGCACCTGCGGCCACACGCTGGCTTTTTGCTTTCCGACGACAACACGGTCACCAGACCTCAAAGGCAAACGCTGCTCGTAGTGCGCATCATGACAGTCGAGCTCCACCATGCAGGTGCCAATCGGCACGCGGTCGCCGCTCGTTAGGACGGTCTTGCCGCACACCACAACAGAACAACTGCGAACCTCCGCGCTGAGCTCTACAAGCGCAAACCCGGCAAAACGCTTTGAAACACAGGCCCCGTCCACCGCGAAACAACGCCCAGCCGGCGCAGCAAGATCGCCTACTCCCGTGCACACTTGTGCCCGGCGGCACTCAGCATCACGACTCGCAACGCAGCGCCCGGCCACTAGTGTGCACAGTCCACTGCTCTGGCAGCCCGAGGTAAATGCACAGGCTAGATCACGCGTGACCTGCGCAATCGGCAGACACTCGTTATGCAGACGGAAACAACCACCAAACTCGCCGCACCAGGTGAGCTCAGCGCAGCCCGCTGCCACGCTTAGGAAGATGAACAACGCGGTCATGGGCTCATGTCAGGTTTGGTCACGCTTAGATCGTGACATCCATAGGATAACGAAGCAGCTGAGATGACAGAGATGGGAAACCTAGCCGCGAAGGGGCTTAGGCTTTTGGTGCTTTGGCGGCTTTTGGTGCCTTAGGAGCGGCTGCGGCTTTTGGTGCCTTAGGAGCGGCTGCGGCTTTTGGTGCGCCAGGGCCTTTTGGCTCTTTGACGACCTTCGGTGCCTTCACCT
>JBIKMD010000953.1:0-2898 GCA_044359465.1 Myxococcota bacterium | reverse complement strand
TGACGGCCTTGAAGCGTTTTAAATCCGCCGAATAGTGCCACGGGATCTTGTTGCCCACGCCAATCACGCGATCCGGCGAGACGGCGACGATCATGCCGATCAAACGGCGACCTTGAATTTGATGGCCGGGTAGGGGTCATAACCCGTGAGGACGAAGTGTTTCATGACGGTGTCCGTGTCCATCTCGAGTAGTGGCTTGAGATCGTCCAGCTGGCGAATGGCCGGATCGATACGCAAGGTCGGTAGCGCCCTCGGCGTGCGCGTGAGCTGCTCTTTGAGGCCCGGAATGTGGTCGTAGTCCGCCATCGAGCCGTCCGGCTTCTTGGTATAAATGTGCGCATCGATCAGCGTATGCGCGAAGATGCCTGGACGGATCCCAGAGAAGCGCGAGAACAATTCGAGCAGCAGCGCGTAACCGGCAATGTTGTACGGCAGGCCGAGCGCGACGTCACATGAGCGCTGCGTGAGATGCAGGTTGAGCGTCGGTTCGCCCCTCGGGTCCATCTGCACGTTGAGCACGTACATGGCGTGGCACGGCGGCAGTTTGCTGGTTTGCGCGTTGCCAGGGGCCCACGCGAGAATCAGCATGCGCCGGCTCATGGGGTTTTTCTTGAGCTCATCGACCGCGTATTTGACTTGGTCGTTGAAAGCAGCGCGCCCGTCTTTGTCGTGCACGGGGTAGTTGCGCCAGAAGTTTCCGTAGGCGCTCGGCACACGGCCGTCTTCGTCAGCCCATGGATCCCAAAATTTACACCCGTGTTTTTTCAGCAGGCCAATGTGGGTTTCACCCGATAAAAACCAGAGATTCTCGACCACGATGTTCTTCCACGAGATGTCTTTTGTGGTCAGCAGCGGGAAACCCTGCTGCAAATCAATCTCGTAGTTGATGTTGAACGTGGAGAGTGTGTCGACCCCGGTCCGGTTCTCTTTACGGGTGCCTTTTTCGAGCACCTCGCGCACGACGTCGTGGTAGGCCTTCATGACTTTTGGCTACGGCTAGGGACGCCTTTGGTCAACGGGTTGTAAAAAAACTGCTTTCCCGCTTACGAGGGTGGGGTGTTGCTTCTTGCCTCCGCATCGCCGCGCCGCCGTGAGCTGCTCAAAGCAGCGGGTCTCGAATTCACTGTTCATTCGGCGAACATCGACGAGACGCCCAAAAAGAAGGAATCCCCCAAAGATTTGGTCAAACGCCTAGCCGAGAGCAAAGCGCGTGCGTCGCTCGACCAAGCCAAAGCCGCTGGGGCGAGCAAGATCATCGCAGCCGACACGGTTGTGGCCCGCGGGCTCACTGTTCTGAATAAACCCGTGGACGCAGCGGATGCGGCCCGCATGATTAAGCTGCTCTCGGGCCGAACCCACCATGTCTACACTGGTGTGAGTGTGCTGACTGTAAACGGAAAACAAAAGACCATCGTGGTGGCGACCCAGGTGCGTTTTCGTAAGCTCTCGCGTGACGATATTGCGCGTTATGTAGAGAGCGGCGAAGGGCTCGATAAAGCCGGCGCCTACGCGATTCAAGGGCTTGGCGCGGCACTGATTGACGATGTGCAAGGCAGCTACACGAACGTTATTGGTCTTCCTGTGGCTGAGACGCTTGCACTCTTGAAATGAGGCCTTCTCGCCCATGACACTCAAAGCACGGCTCGATGAGATCGAAACGCGCATGGTCAAAGCCGCTCACGCGAGCGGTCGCAGGCGCGAGGACATCACCCTTGTTGCTGTGAGTAAGTTCCAGCCGCTGGCACTGATCCAAGAAGCGATCGCGCTCGGGTTGAATGATTTTGGTGAGAACTACGCGCAGGAGCTGGTTGAAAAGGCGCTCGCGCTGCCCAAGGTGCGTTGGCACTTCATCGGCAAGCTACAGAAGAACAAGATCAACATGCTCCGGCCGCATGTGGCCGTGTGGCAGACGATCGACAGTGTCGAAGCGGCGCAAGCGGTGACGTCGCGCGTGGACTCACCGATCATGTACCTGCAGGTGAACATAGGGAACGAGCCGCAGAAGAACGGCATCGCCGAAGCCGATGTCGAGCGCGTGCTCGGAACCCAAATCGCAGGGCTCATGTGCATACCGCCCGCGGGCGACGCGGTGCCCTATTTTCAACGAATGCGAGCGCTGCATGAACGCTGCGAGGCGCTCGCTGGGCGCAAGCTCGCGCTCTCCATGGGGATGAGCGATGACTTCGAGGCCGCCATTACCCACGGCGCAACCCATGTTCGCATTGGTACGAGGCTCTTCGGTTCACGCTCGTAGGCCACGCGTTTTTCTTTGCCTAAACTGCCCAAGGGCCTAAACTGGCCCCTTCTATGGCTTCTAAGCGCATCACCATCGCAGTCGTTGGCGGCGGCAATCTTGGCGGAGCGTTTCTCGCCGGATGGCAGGGGCATGACTCGGTGCGCTACGTGGTTGAGCCGGATCTCAAAAAGCACAAACAACTTGCGGCACTAGCGACACCCGTGGCCTCTATTGCAGCGCTGCCCGCTGGCCTGGATTTGGCAGTCATCACAGTCAAACCACCGCTCGTGAAAACCGTCCTCGCTGAGTTGGCGCCCAAGAAGGTCAAGCAGGTCGTGTCATTCGCCGCCGGTATTTCGCTCGCGTCCATGCGTGAAGCTATGGCCGAAACGCCGTTATGTAGAGCGATGGGCAGCACCGCAGCCGCAACACGTGCCACGACGATTAGCTTGTGCGGAGCGCTGCCTGAGAAGCTCGAAGCGGCTTTCGCTTACCTCGGTGAGACGCTTTCAATTGCCGATGAAAAATGGATGGACGCGATCACGGCGGTGAGCGCCAGCGCGCCAGCGTTCTTTCTGCTCGCCATGGAAGGTCTGTCAGACGGCGGCCTGCGCCTCGGTTTGCCGCGTGAGCTGGCGGACAAGCTCGCGCTCTCGGCGGCG
>JBIKMD010000557.1:0-4326 GCA_044359465.1 Myxococcota bacterium | reverse complement strand
CGGGAGACCGCACTGCAAGGTTACCGGCGCTCGCTCTTTCGGGCACCCGCATCACCCTGCCGAACTTCAGCGTCATGCTGGATACCCGCGGCCCCATTCTTGGCGCGCAAACAGAGATCACCCATTCGCAGCGCGCGTTCGGTTTAGGTCTCTACCTGCGACCAACGGATCCGGGCGCGGCCGTCACGCTCAGGCTCCCGCACATCACATTTGATGCGTTGCGCCTCAGCACGCGAATCGCAGTGAGCTGGGACGAAGCCCTTGGTGTGGGAAGCAGTGTGGGCGCCACGCTGTCTGCCGGCAAAGGCGCTACCAGCGTCTCTGTTTCGTTGGATAAGCCCACCCATTTCTTGCTGAGTGAGCCACTTGGCTTTGAGCCGGATACCGTTCGGCTCGGCGCCCAAATCGATTGGCACTTCTGAGACCGCGCGGGCTAAGCGCATTGCGAGTGCAGACCATCTTGAAGTAGCGCACAGGCATGCCGGATGTTCGCATCGCACCCTCGATTCTCTCGGCTGATTTTGCGCGGCTCGGCGACGAGCTCAAGGCCATCACCGCAGCGGGAGCCGATTGGATCCACGTCGACGTGATGGACGGGCGTTTCGTACCAAATCTCACGCTCGGACCGCCGATCATCAAGGCGCTGCGACCACACTCAGCGCTACCGTTCGACGTGCACTTGATGATGGTCGAGCCCGAGCGCATGCTCGCTGATTTTGCCAAAGCCGGGGCCAATACGCTCACCGTGCACCAAGAAGTGTCTCCGCATTTGCATCGTACGCTGACACAGATCCGCGAGCTTGGTTGCCGAGCGGGCGTCTCCATTAATCCGAGCACTCCGGCCGAGACGCTCGAATACGTCCTGCCACTTTGCGACTTAGTCTTAGTGATGACCGTGAACCCAGGATTTGGTGGTCAGAAATTCATCACCAGCGGAATCGAAAAAGTGGGCCGGCTGCGTGCAATGGCAAACAAGCTGAACCCAGCGCTCGACATTGAAGTCGACGGCGGCATCAACAAAGACACGATAGGCGAGATTGCGCGCGCAGGCGCGAACGTCTTCGTGGCAGGCAATGCCATCTTCAGCGAGAAAGACTACGCTTCAGCGATCACTACGCTTCGGCAGGCGGCGCAATGAGAGCGCTAGCGCTGTGTGTGCTGTGCTTCGCAGCGTGCACCGAGAAACGCGCGCTACCACTACCGTTCAACGAGCGGGCAAGCATCGAGGTCGCCTTCATTCCGAGCGAGGCTGCGCTTGACGAAAATGCCGTCCGCACTGCCTTCGCCAAGCTCACCGCTACAGTGCGCACCGAAGAGCGAGCCAAGTATCCCGGCCTCGGAACCGAAGATCTGAAGTACTCAGCGGCCATGCTCCCCCAGCACGATCTGGCGCTGGTCGTTAAAGCCAAGAAGGTGATCGTTGCGGAGGTCTCGTGGCGGCGCCAAGAGAGCCGCACCCTCTCTGCCACCTACGAGACCATTGCCGGGTTTGCAGATACAAACAAAGCCTTCGTCTTCGACCGTCACACCGCGGCCGCGTTCAACGCCGAGGCTTGGCGCACGCGCCGCTTGAACAAAGGATGGAAGACAGCCGATCACACCGCCGCCTTGGCCGACGGTCCGTTTCACTACAACGTGCACCTCGTTCCGCAGGACGATGGTCTGGTGATGCTCGACACGGGCGGCCTTGCGCGTTTTGGGCTGCGTGATCTCACCCTCCTCAATGTCAACCGAGCCTCGGTGAGTAATGCCGGTGCTCTCGTGAACCTGATCGCCGAGCGTCTGATTGCCGGAGACAAATTGGACGACAAAGGCCGGCTTCACTTGGAGCGCAAAGGCAAACTAGCCGTGAGATTCAACAAAGCAGAACCGAACACCAACGCGCGGGCAGAGGCTGCCGTGATCGGCTTTGCCGATCTAGACTGCAGCGCGCCGGGTGAGTGCTTAGACCAGGCAATCACCACTGTGTTTGGCGCGACCGACTCCGTACAAAACGTCAAACACGACGAAGTTGTGCAGGCCGCCAGCAAACGCGCGCTCAGTGCGCTCGAAGGGTTTCGTCTCAAGGTCAAGCACGGCATTCCGCCGGATGAAACGCTGCTCATCAAAGCGCGTTTTGCCTACCCAAACGGCAACGAATGGATGTGGGTGGACGTTCACGCGTGGGACCGAAACACGCTCAAAGGCACGCTCGAAAACGATCCTCAATACGTCACGCTCAAAGCCGGCGCGAGCGTTGAAGTGAAGCTCGAGGACGTCATGGATTACATGTACCGGCTCAAAGACGGCAGCTTCTATGGCAATGAAGTGGGCCGGGTGGTCGCGCCGCAAATGTTCGAAGATGCTGGCGGCGGGCGCGTTCGGGTCAAGCAGCAGAATCAGCCCACGTCGCCTTGACCTCCGCCGCGCCCTGGCGTTAAGGCCGCCATCCGCTCCGCAAACCAGGGGGAGCGTGTTGGTGAATCCGGGGCGTAGCTCAGCCTGGTAGAGCGCTGCGTTCGGGACGCAGAGGCCGGAGGTTCGAATCCTCTCGCCCCGATTCTTCCCTCCCTACAAAGTACGCAGATACGCAATCAGATTGTGCTTGTCTGCTTCGCTGAGCTCACAACCAAAATAGTGCCCGCGATAAGGTGTCCAAGTCTTTAGGCAGGTGTTGCTCAGTGGGTCACTCACCATACATTTTTCTACGAATTCTCCGCGACCCGGGCGGCTGCGTGGGCCTTCCTCGCAGAGCAAAGCCTCGAGCGAATTGACACTCCCGTGGTGCAGAAACAACGATCGTTCTGCCACTAAGCTGAGGCGCGGTGCTTTCACACCTCGGGTCACAACCGCGCCTTGTCCTACAAAGACAGCGAGATTCGGACTTTGTGGAATTCCGTTTTGATCAGGACCGAGTAGGCTTGCGTAAGCTGTCTCCGTGCACACGCTGCCGATTTTCCCGTCTGGGAGATCCTCGATAGTACCTTCGCGTGAACAATCATCGCTGAGCTCGAAGACACCAGGGCTTTCGCCTCTTGGGCCGTAGTGGCAGCTCGCGCAACCAGCGACAAACAGGGCTTCACCTTGCGGATGACTCGGCGCTTCAACCGGCGGACTCCGCAAGCTGCTCACATAGGTGGCGAGTGGCTTCAATCTTTCGTTTGACCACTTCTTCGTGTTGCCTTTCCCAATCGCTACAAAAGTCGATGCGAAGACTTGCAGGCTTGGAACGCCGCCGCTCAACGATAGCAGCTCATGATCCGTTCCATCGAGCGTGCCAATACAGCGTTCTTCACGTTCGGCCGCAGAGGGAAGATCGAGCAAATTTGGGATCGCGCTGAGCGTATACTCGCCGTCCTCTTCGATAGGCGGCGCGAGAAAATCCATGGTGCCCGCGTGGGAGCGCAGCATGAGATCCTGCAGCGGCAATGCCAGCATGGGTTTGGCGCCCGCGAAAAGCATGCCGATCGAGTTCAGACTCAAACCAAAGAAGCTCGTTTCGCTGCAGCACCAGTAACTGAGGTCTAGTCGGTTCAACTCCACCTGATCGGCCACACCATTTTTCTCTGCAAGAATGGAAGGATGCACGTTCAGGCCAACGAGCTCGCCCAAAAAGCCGAGCGACAACGCTACCGGCGTCATGAGGTTCGCGAGAAAGGGTCCGTAGTTCAGATCTTGGTTGGCGCGGCCCACGATGTAGCGGCCATCGTTCGCCTGCGAGAAATGGCACGCAGCGCAGGTGAACGCGAGTGTGCTAGCGCCACCGATTTTGCCGGTCGAAGGCACGAGGCCGACGGGATAGTCGCTGTCTGGATCTGGGATAAAACCGTAGGCCTGCAGCTTGTCGCCGAACTGAGCATGGTACCAGCGGTCAACGAAGCGATACATCGCCGTTGGCACGCCAATGGTGCCGAAGTGCTCGTAGAAGAACAGGTACTTTCCGCACGCGAGCTCAGTCGCGTATGAATGGTCGCCAGCGTTGTAGCGGGTGCAGGCGTCGGCGATGGATTTTCGCTGCAACACTTCGCGCAGGTCGTCGCCCACGTCGATCGTCGCTTTGTGCGCGAGGCCCGAAGGCGCGGTTTGCGGCGTCTTCAGCTCCACGTCGCAACCGAGTGCAAACCGATTCGTCTCAGAAAGACCGGTCGTCTTTTCGGCGCTGGGCGAGCGAGGTTCCAGCGAGAACGACTCACTACCGCAGTGCAGGAGACACAAAGACACAAGCATCACGCGCAGCTTCATGCGGCGCGCGCTACAGAAGATCGGTGCGAGCGCGAAGCCCCAAAAACTGGCAGCGGGCATTTGCCGCTACACACCGGTCCACTGCGCAGAGGGACCTATTTTTCA